>JBEAQB010000254.1:0-6141 GCA_041164125.1 Cyanobacteriota bacterium | reverse complement strand
GATTGCCAATCTCAGTGATCACACAATTATTTGTGGGTTTGGGCGCATGGGACAGGTGTTAGCCAAACAACTCCAGGAAGCGGGTTTGCCGTTTGGCATTATTGATATTCACCCCCAACAGGTGACGATCGCCCAGGAGTCTGGGTTTTTAGCCCATTGCGGTGATGCAACCCGAGAAGAACAGTTACAAATCTTGGGAATCATGCGCGCCAAGACCTTAGCAACGGTTTTACCCGAAGATGCCACCAACGTCTTTATCACCCTCACGGGGCGGGAACTGAATCCCCAATTACTGGTGTTAGCCCGGGGTGAAGCGCCGGAAACAGAACGTAAGTTGCGATTAGCCGGGGCAGACCAGGTCATCCTACCCTTAACGGTGGGGGCGATTCAAATGGCGGATCTGATTACCCAATCCAATCGGCGCGACTTTTTGAACCGACCCGATGAACGTGGGTTTTTAAATGACTTGTTGTCCAATGTTGACGTGCAGATGGATGAGTTGATTGTGGCGATCGATTCTCCCGCCATGGGACGTACCATTATGGAAATGGAAGTTCGTAGTAAGGGGGCATTTATTGTCATTGCCCTCCGTCGTGCCGATGGTAGTACGATTTTGCACCCCCATCCCTCCCAAATTCTGAATGAGAACGACACCATGATCGTTATTGGTCACCAAACTGAAATCCCTCGTTTTGCCGAGCGTTACCAGTTTAAACGCAAACAATTAAAATCCCATTGGGCCCCAGCGGCTTTACCCTCATGACCCCGATTGATACGCTTTGGCTGCTACTCTGCTCTGGCTTGGTGTTTCTGATGCAAGCCGGTTTTATGTGCTTAGAGTCGGGAATTACCCGCTCTAAAAACAGCATTAATGTTGCAATCAAAAATTTGGCAGATTTTGGCGTGTCCGTCGCCCTATTTTGGCTATTTGGCTTTAGTGTGATGTTCGGCTGGTCAGCCAGTGGTTGGTGGGGGCAAAACTATGCCATCCCAAATTTCAGTTTAACGCCCGATCTGGCGGTTTTTTTCCTCTTTCAAGCCATGTTTTGCGGCACAGCCACCACGATCATTTCCGGGGCCGCGGCGGAACGGCTCAAATTTTCGGCCTATTTGGTGGTGGCCGGGCTAGCGTCGGGCTTTATTTATCCAGTTTTTGGGCATTGGGCTTGGAATGGGCTTGGAATGGTTGCAAATATCGAAACGTCGGGAGGATGGCTAGAAAATTTGGGCTTTCGGGACTTTGCGGGGTCTACCGTTGTGCATAGTGTGGGGGCTTGGGTCGGATTGGCAACCATTTTAGTGGTGGGGGCCCGGCAGGGACGCTTTCCGCAACCGGGAAAGACTGCCAAAATTCAAGGATCTAATATGCCCTTTTCTGTGCTGGGAACGCTACTGCTGTGGTTCGGGTGGTTGGGCTTTAATGGTGGTAGTACTTTCGGTTTGACCCCTGCGGTCTCTGGGGTAATTGTCAATACGGTAATGGCCGGGGTTGGTGGCATGTTGATGGCGGCCCTACTCAATCTCTTGCAGGCAAAAATGATTGAGGTGGAACCGTTAATCAATGGTTCCTTAGCCGGATTGGTGGCCATTACCGCTGGTGCTGATGGCGTGGTGACCCCGATCGCCGTGGTGATTGGGGCCACGGGGGCGGCGATCGCCCATCTATTAGCTCAGCAATTACAGCGCTGGGGAGTAGACGATGCCGTGGATGCGGTGGCAGTCCATGGCGGGGCCGGGGCCTGGGGGACTCTCTGTGTGGGACTCTTTGGGCAATTAACCCTATTGGAGACGGGGTTAAGCCGTTGGCAACAATGTGCCGTGCAATTACTGGGCATCGGTGTCTGTGCCTTCTGGTCATTTGGCCTAGCTTGGGTTGTGTTAACCCTACTCAATCGGGTCTTTAATCTCCGCATTTCCCCAGAAGATGAAGAAATGGGGCTAAATGTGTCGGAACATCGCGCCACTACCGAAACTTATGAGCTTTTCAAAGTCATGGATCGCCAAGCTAAAACCCATGACTTGAGCCTCAGGGTTCCCGTCAACCCCTTCACCGAAGTGGGTCATATTGCGGGACGTTATAACCAAGTGATGGATGCTTTTGAACAACGTCACCATCGCAGTGTCGAGGATTTAGCGCAAATTTATTACGTCACAGCGGCGATCGCCGCTGCCATTGAAAACAATACTTTCAAATCTGATCAACTGGGGTTAGAGGAGGTCACCACCCGCCCTGATGAACTAGGGGCCTTAGCCCGGGCCATCCAGCAAATGGCGGAAATGCTACAACAAAGGGAACAAGAACTCATTGCCGTTAAGCAACAACTCGTGCGACAGCAGCAAACCCAGACCCCGGAAACCTAGACTGCACTGACCCCTCAACGGCGATCAAATGGGAGATGCGCCAAAATGGCCGTTCTCTATTGGCAATTTCGTCCATCGTGCCCCAGACCCTTGGCGATCGCCGTTGACATCGGTGTTAACCGAGGGGTTGACCTTCCCCTAGCCCTTCAAGCTGTGTTAAATTTCTTTATGAATATCTCTCAGTTTTTGCCAAGAGTAGAGTAATCTTCTGTCTCTTTGCGAATCTGCCATTGTAAGCTGATTATACGCGCTTTATCAGACTCGGTTCGAGTCAATCCGTTCCATCCCTGATCCTTAGAGAAGTCTAACTTCAAATGTTTTCAAAAGAAGTCACCGAATCAAAAGTTTTTCAATGGTTTAATGACCGTCTGGAAGTCCAAGCGATTTCCGATGACATTGCCAGCAAGTACGTCCCCCCCCATGTCAATATCTTTTACTGCTTGGGTGGCCTGACCCTGACGTGCTTCTTGATCCAGTTCGCCACTGGATTCGCCATGACCTTTTATTACAAACCCACGGTTGCAGAAGCCTTTACCTCCGTTCAGTACATCATGAATGAAGTCAACTTTGGTTGGCTCATTCGCTCCATTCACCGCTGGTCCGCCAGCATGATGGTCTTAATGATGATTTTGCACGTTTTTCGGGTTTACCTCACCGGTGGCTTCAAGAAGCCCCGGGAGTTGACCTGGGTGGTCGGTGTGATGCTCGCCGTTACCACGGTGACGTTTGGTGTGACCGGTTACTCTCTCCCCTGGGATCAAGTCGGCTACTGGGCTGTCAAAATTGTCTCCGGTGTTCCCGCTGCCATTCCCGTCGTCGGTGATCAACTCGTCACCTTGATGCGGGGATCTGAAAGCGTTGGTCAAGCAACCCTAACACGCTTTTATAGCCTCCATACCTTCGTCTTACCTTGGGCCATTGCCGTCCTTCTCTTACTGCACTTTTTGATGATTCGTAAGCAAGGAATCTCTGGTCCCCTATAAATTCGCTACAGTGTGGGGATTGATGGTCGGGTGGATTCCCCCCTCGTCAAGCCCCAACCAAATTTCATCGACATAACGCTATTGGTTTAGGAGTTCTTCCCCTATGACAATTATTAAAAAACCTGATCTCAGTGATCCCGAGTTAAGAGCTAAGTTGGCCAAAGGGATGGGTCACAACTATTATGGTGAACCCGCTTGGCCTAATGACATCCTTTACATGTTCCCCATTTGCATTCTGGGGGTTTTAGGATTAATTGCTGGTTTGGCAATTCTTGACCCTGCTATGGTGGGTGAACCGGCAGATCCCTTTGCCACCCCGCTGGAAATTTTGCCTGAATGGTACTTGTACCCAACCTTCCAAATTCTGCGGATTTTACCCAACAAATTATTAGGGATTGCCTGTATGGCGTCCATTCCCTTGGGGTTAATGTTAGTTCCCTTCATTGAAAGCGTGAACAAATTCCAAAATCCCTTCCGTCGCCCGATCGCCATGACCGTCTTCTTGTTCGGTACAGCAGCTGCGATGTGGTTAGGGGCCGGTGCCACCTTCCCCATCGACAAGTCTTTAACCTTGGGCTTGTTCTAAGCTGGGGCACCAGAATTTGCACGATTAACTGAATAGTTTTGACTCACATTCCTTTGTAACGGCCAAGCTGTAACAAGGGATTTTTTTTGACGAGATTGCCCTGCAAGGAGAGGTTATGATCGGGGTAACCAAAACGGATCTGTATAACTTCTTCGCCCAGACCCAGCAGGACGAAATTGAAGCCAAACGAACTTTCCGGACCTATGTGCAAACCCGAATTAAGCCGAGTAGGGTGGATTAATGGATGTTATTCTTTGCCATCAGACGGCCGACTTTGATGCGTTGGGCGCAGCGGTGGGATTGTCGCAACTATATCCCGGTAGCCGCATTGTGTTAACTGGCGGGGCCCACCCCACGGTGCGGGACTTTTTATCCCTCCATCGTAATGAGTTCGATCTAATTGAACTGCGGAGTGTTAATCCCGATCTGATTCGATCAATTTATGTTGTTGATAATCAACAGGCCGATCGCCTGGGGAAGGCGGCTGACTGGTTAACCCTGCCCCACCTAGAACGCATTGTTATTTATGACCACCACCTCAATAGTGCCTGTGATATCACTGCCGATAGGATCGAGGTGGCGGCGATCGGGGCCACCACCACGCTCATTGCTGAAAAACTGCAACGGCAAGGGGTGAGGTTAAATCCCGTTGCAGCGTCGGTGATGGCCCTAGGCATCCATGTCGATACAGGATCGCTCACCTTTCCCCAAACCTCAGTGCGGGACGTGCAAGCGTTGGCCTGGTTGATGGAACAGGGGGCAAATCTGCGCTTGGTGGCGGAATATGCCGATCCAGGCTTTACACCGCCGTTACAATTCCTATTTACCGAAGCGATGCGGTTATTAACGACCGAAGACCAAAGGGGTTACCGGGTAGGCCAGGTATTGATTCAGTCTGAAGTGTTTGTGCCGGGGCTGTCCCACCTGACTGAACGCCTATTGGCCCTGACCGAATGCGATGCCCTATTACTCGGTCATGTGTACGGTAAAGGCAAGGTTAACCAAACGCCTGAAGCCCGTTTGACCATCATTGGTCGTACCCGCATTCCTAACACCGATTTAGCACGTTTATTTGCTGCCTATGGTGGGGGTGGCCATGCCCAAGCTGCGTCCGTGAATCTGCGGGATGTGGTACCGGAAACGGTGTTACAGGATCTGTTCCGCGCCTTAAAATCCCAAATCCCTCATCCCCTCCTAGCGCGGGATTTAATGTCTTCCCCCGTGCGAACCATCCGCCCCCACACCAGTATTGAACAGGCCCAACGGGTGTTATTTCGCTATGGGCATTCGGGGTTAACGGTGGTGGATGAAGATAATCAACTGGTGGGGGTTATTTCCCGTCGAGATTTAGATTTAGCCCTGCACCACGGCTTCAGCCATGCACCAGTGAAAGGCTATATGACCCGTCACGTCAAAACCATTACCACTGATACGAGCTTGCCCCAGATCGAAGCAATGATGGTAGCCGGTGATGTGGGCCGGTTGCCAGTGATGCAGGACGGCAAATTGGTGGGCATTGTTACCCGCACCGATGTGTTGCGGCAATTACTCCAGAATCGGTCAGAACGGATCTGTGAGGTATCGCCCCCCGCTCCCCAACCCCGTCGCCTCGCCCGGTTGGATCTTTTACAAACCCATTTGCATCCTGCGTCTTGGCGGTTATTAACTAAGGCGGCCCAGCAGGCCCAACGGCGGGGGTGGCACTTATACATTGTTGGTGGGGCCGTGCGGGATCTCTTACTGAAGGAATCCCAGGATATTTGGTTGCAGGATATTGATTTAGTGGTGGATGGCTTTCACCAAGCGGCAGACGTGGGGGCCGGGGTGGAATTAGCCAAGGCATTACAGGACGATTATCCCGCCGCCCGGCTTTCGGTCCATGGAGAATTTCAAACGGCGGCTTTATTGTGGCACCATGATCCAGACTTGGGATCTCTTTGGGTAGATATTGCCACAGCGAGGACGGAATTTTATCCCTATCCAGCGGCTAATCCCCAAGTGGAAGCCAGTTCCATTCGTCAGGATTTGTATCGCCGCGACTTTACCATCAATGCCCTGGCTATTCGTTTAACCGATCCCCGCCGGGGAGAGTTATTGGATTTTTTTGGCGGCATGACCGATTTGCAAAACCAGCAGGTGCGGGTACTCCATGCCAATAGTTTCATCGAAGATCCTACCCGCATTTATCGGGCGGTGCGGTTTGTGGTGCGG
>JBEAQB010000253.1:0-7836 GCA_041164125.1 Cyanobacteriota bacterium | reverse complement strand
CAACGCATATCGCCGTTATTGCTCAACTTCAGCAAAGGGGCGATCACTTTAATCATCGGTAGTTTGGCGATCGGGATAGCCGGTTTGCCGTTGCCCCAGATACCAACGACGGCCGTGATTTGGCTGGGGCTAAGCGGTATGGTGGGCATTGGGCTGGGGGATAGTTGCTATCTGGCGGCGCTCAAAACCATTGGCCCCCGCCGCACATTGGTGTTAGAAAGTTTGGCGCCTCCCTTGGCCGCATTACTAGCCTGGCTCAGTTTTGGAGAAGTGATTTCAGGGATGGCAGGGTTGGGCATTTTCCTGACGGTGGCCGGAGTCACCTGGGTGATTATTGAACGCACTGCCGATACTGCTGTCAGCAGCAAACATCCCTATTGGGGCATTATTTGGGGCTTATTGGCGGCGTTAGGCCAGGCCAGTGGTTCGGTCATGTCCCGCTATGCCTTTACAATCGCCGATCTGGATCCCTTTTGGACAATGATGATACGGGTGTTAGCCGGGATAATGACGGTGTCCCTGTTATTGGGGCGATCTCCCCCTTCAGATCGACGTTTTCCTCCCTTCGCCTGGCGTTGGGTCTTGGTGTTGGTGGGCACTGCTTTTGCCAGTACCTTTTTAGCCATTATCGGACAGCAAACAGCGTTGAAGTATGCCCCCGCCGGCATTGCCCAGGCCCTCTTGGCCACCAGTCCGTTGTTTATTTTACCCATTGCCGCTTGGTCGGGGGAAAAACTGAGTTTCCGGGCGATCGCCGGGGTGGGGGTGGCGATGGCGGGGATTATGTTGTTGTTGTTGAATCGTTAGTCCCCACAGAGAAATACCCTGCAGGTATGGAAACACATAAAGGCCGCGGAGAGGGAGGGGGCCCAGTTCCCCCCACCGGCGATCGCCTAGGCGGGTTTGACCGCCAGCCAACTTTTGCTAAAACAATGGGGACGTTCTTCAATGTCCGCGAATCCAGACTCAGACAGACGTATTGTTATATCATCATGAATATAGTGTCGATAATAGGGTTCATGAAACATCTGGGGGAAATTTTCCAGCATTGGTTCCCAGTCCGGACGATCTTTGGCTTGAATAGAATCCATCACCATCAAAATGCCCCCTGGTTTCAAAACACGGAAACACTCCGCTAACACCGTTTGACGCACCGGGGGCGGTAACTCATGCAATAGGTAAACATTGGTAATTAAATCAAACCAATTATCTTGGTAGGGTAACGCCTCTGCATTACCTTGAAGCAATTGAGGGAATCGGCCCCCTCTATCCCCCAACAGTTCCTGGGCCTTGCGGAGATAGGTCGGTGACAGATCTAGCCCATGCAGGGATGCCTGCGGCAAACCGGCGGCTAAAAACTTGAGGGTTCTACCAGTCCCACACGCCAAATCTAAAACCTTGAGGGGAAGATGACTATCCGTCCCTAGCTTATCTTTAATCGGCTTGAGGATACGACGCCGCATCGCATCTGACGTACCATTAAACAGGATTTCCACCTGTAGGTCGTACAGGTTTGCTGACATTTCCCCCAGATAACCATCGGTTTGGTGATGAAAATTTTGCAAGTAATAATCGGGATAACCGTTGAGGTCAATCTCGGGGGAGAACTGCTGATAGGTTTGCGTACTTATTCTTTGCCAGACAGCAGCATTATCTAGCCAAATCTGAGGATAATATTGGGCAAAACTGAGCCAATCATCATCAAAAAGCAATGATTTTGGATAAATCCCCGTTTCAGCATCCTGCCAATCTTCAGCTAATAGGGCATCACGGGCATCCGCCAGGCTGCTTAACAGATCAGGGGATAATGGGTTGACCTGAGGGTCTGGGGCAGCCTTGAAAAATTGGCGTACCTGGTTCTGGAGGTTTTTGTGGGCTAAACTGAAAGCCGCTTTACCGTCTTGCTGGCTTTGGTACAAGTTTTTTTGCCAGTCGGAGGGCAAAAGTTCTGTGAAAACTGAGAAAGGGTTGTTAGCTATCATAGGGGGAGAATGTGGGAATTCTGACAGCCGTCTGACATTGATGACAAATTATTACAAATCATAAAGTAAGCTTGCCTAATTTTGCTAGCATCAGCGAAAAGCCCCCTTCCTGGTTGGCAGGGACGGGATGAAAGCGAGTCTAACTTTGATCAGGGAAAAACAGTCCTGACGGCGTTTCCCTCGGCGAAACCCCAACTAAACGGGCAGTGTGATCCCAAATAATTAAGCAACCCACAGGTGTTGGGCAAAGCGCAGCGACATCAAAACAAAAAGTAAGCCAAAGAAGGCCAGAAGGAACCGTCCCCGTTGGGGATATTGGGACAAAATAAGCCCTAAAGCCACGGAAAAAGTCACCATGCCGTAAATATAGCGTTCCACGGAAGTCGTGCGGCCCGAAGCAAAGATAATTGCCAAGCTGCTCAGGCTATAGAACCACGCTAACGGTTGTAGTCGAGATCTCACCTGCCAAAAGAGACCCACTGTGCCGATCGCGATCGCCAAATTCAAAACCGGATCCCCGCCCAATAGCCAGCCCCCCAGCACTAACCCCCCGGCACAGGCACTACTCCGGGTTTCGCCCCAACGAACCCACTGCGATCGCAGACCCCAAGCTAACCCCCCAATCAGCAGCACGATCACCGGATAAAC
The DNA here is from genome assembly GCA_041164125.1 of Cyanobacteriota bacterium. Taxonomy (GTDB): domain Bacteria; phylum Cyanobacteriota; class Cyanobacteriia; order Cyanobacteriales; family Microcystaceae; genus Synechocystis. Next base: position 5,206 of record JBEAQB010000253.1, on the reverse strand, counting down.
CGGATCTACCAGCGCCGCTGCCGTGACATTGGCGGGCCCTAGCACCGCCTGGGCTACCATTTTGAGCCACGGCTGCCCCCAAAACATCTGATCCGTTGCCTGCCAATATTTTTGAGCGTCTAGGAAGGCGAGGGGATTATGGACTTTGACGCCACAATAGAGACTATAGGCTCCCACGCCGGCAAGGGGAGCCAAGGCGGCCCAGACGGCCGCGATTGATCGACGCTGTTTCCAGACCACCAGGCCTAACGCGGGAACTAAGGCTAAGCCGGTAATACGGGTCGCCGCTGTGAGCGCCCCCCAAAGGGCCGCCTGTCGGTAGCGCTCGTGCTGAAACTGATAGAGGGTAAGGCTGCTCAGACCCAGAAATAGCCCTTCTGTATAGGTAACGCTAGCAAATAGAGAGAGAGGGAACCAGCACAGGACGGCCACCGCCCACCGGGCCGCCGTGGGGCCGTAATCCTCGGTCACCCAGCGATCGACAATTACCACAGCCACGCCAAACCCCACGGCACTCACCAATCCCCCCGCCACCGAAAACGGCAACCCCATTGCCATCCCCCCTCGTACAATCAGGGGAAACAGGGGAAAGAAGGCAAATAGAGGACTGAGTTCGGTATTCAATGTCCCCCCATAGCCGTGGGTCGCAATGGTTTGATAGTGTTCACTATCCCAAGCACTCAGAACGTCCCACCCCCATTCCGCTTGTATCCCTCCTGGTGGGGCCGGTAACAAGGGGGCAAGCCCCCACATCACGAGTAGCATCACGCCCCGACTCCCTACCCCCATCAATAAGGGAAAGGGAATTGAGGAGGGGACTGAGAAGGGCAGTTTAGTCATGGAAGTGACACTAAATTTTCTGGGTGAGAGAATCATATTTTTATCTTCGTAATCTTCGGATCAGTCGTTTCTTCACGCCTTTGGGCTTCCCGTGCCCTAACTCTGTCATTGGCGCTGGTCGCCGCGGAGGATAGCGAAAGTCTGAGAATTTCCCAGTAGCTGCCGTGGCACAATCCAGACCCATTACAGCGAGGCGGTGAACAAAAAAGTATCGCCGTCATTGACGGTAGGGAGTGTCAAAAAGCTATATTGAGTTTTCAATAACTAATCAACCATATCATTGTGATTTTGAACAAACTCTTGAGCCCAACCCAACCGATAAGCTTGCCTCTGGCCATGGGCGATCGCCAGCGCAATCTTGTTAAAGTCTCTGCCTGCGTCGTTGTCAGCGGTGCATTGGGGTTAGAACTCTGGAATATTTTGACCCAGGGAGATCGCTATTCAGAGTGGTCAATGGTGTTTGCACTGGCGAGATTCGTTCTGATCAGCCATGGAATTGAGGCAATCATTGCAGGATTTTTCGCACCGGCGAAGGGCAAATCTCCATTAAATTATGGGGTTTATACTTTCTTTGTCGGCACGATTAGTTTGATTGAGCTTTTCCAGCAATCACCAAGGAATCGTGAAACGCCGCCGGGCTAGGGCCGGCGCAACAACGTAGCCGCTTTTTTGTACTAAGAAATTCATCGATTCAGGGGGGGCTCAATGAACATTGCCTCGATGGGGTAGAATTCAGAAAGTTAATTGTGCTTAATCATCTAGAGGCATCCATGGGTGGACAAACCCTCGAAAAATCTCCCCAAATTCTGCGCCAGGAAGTCTTGGGCGCTCGTCGCTTCAGCAACTTTTTTTGGGCAGGAATTTCGACCATTGGTGGCGTTGGCTTTTTGCTGGCCGGTCTTTCTAGTTATTTTGGTAAAAATTTCCTGATTGTCAGCGATACCACCCAATTACAGTTTATTCCCCAGGGAATCGCGCTGTCGTTCTATGGGGTGGCGGGCTGCTTGGTGGCTACCTATCTGTGGCTAACGATGGCCTTGAATGTGGGAGGAGGCTTTAACGAATTCAATCAGGAATCTGGGCAAGTGACCATTTTTCGTTGGGGGTTTCCGGGCAAAAACCGCCGTATTGAATTAATTAATCGGATTGCGGATGTACAAGCGGTGCGGGCAGAGATCAAGGAAGGCGTTAACCCCAAACGGGCCCTATATCTCAAAATTAAACAGCGTCGTGACATTCCCTTAACCCGGGCCGGACAGCCCATTTCTTTGGCGCAGCTAGAAAACCAAGGCGCAGAATTGGCCCGTTTTCTGGGGGTTCCCCTTGAAGGACTCTAACGAGCGCATCGCGTTTTTTACACCACAGGTTTGATAGGTTATGCAACGTATTGGTCTTCGTGACGGAATGTGGCTGATCGGAATTTTTTTGGCCGTTAACCTCCTGCTGGCAGCTTGCAGTCAACCCATGGCTGTGACCTCCCAACAGGAAACCGCTGCGGATGTTGATAATGTGACTGCCATGGCAGACAACGCTAACTTCACGCCGCGTCTAGAGGGTCAAGCCACCGTTGAAATGAAGGTTAATGGTAAACCGATTATGATTGCCGTAGATGGTGAAAATGCCCCCGTCACCGCTGGCAATTTCATTGATTTAGTCGAGAGTGGCTTTTATGATGGGCTCACATTTCATCGAGTGGTAGAAGATTTCGTTGCGCAAGGCGGTGATCCGAAAGGAACGGGACAAGGGGGATTTGTTGATCCTCAAACCCAAAAACAGCGTAATATCCCCCTTGAAATTAAACTCGCCCCGGAGGTGGAAAATGCCCCTGATAGTCCCATCTACGGGACGGCGATCGGTCAACAGGGAGGTTATGGGAATCCGCCGGTAGCCCTTCCCCATCGAAGGGGGGCCGTTGCGATGGCCCGTTCCCAGATGCCAAATTCCGCCTCCTCCCAATTCTATTTCACCCTTTCTGACGATACGAGCTTTCTAGATGGTGATTATGCGGTCTTTGGTTACGTCACCCAAGGCATGGACGTTGTCACAACGATCAAACAAGGAGACAAAATTCAGTCGGCAAAAGTGATTGATGGGATCGCGAACCTCAAAAAGTAGGGGCCCGTTTGCACCTCTCCGGGGAGATTGACACTCCCCGCCCCAGGGTCAGACAGATGAACTTGTTTGCGGTGGCAAAAAACGGGGATGAATTTCTTCACAAAAAAACAAGGTTCCCGCCACCACACAGAGGGGAATGGTGATGAGGTTAACCAAAGGAATACTCCCCCAAAGCAAACTCGCTAAGCCAAAGCCAGCACTTTGGGGCAAACTTTTCGCAATTATGCCTAACTTTTGGCGGAATCCTAATCGCCGTCGTTCTAATGGTGGGTCTAAAAAGTCTAGGCAGGTTAGGGTGACTGTGGTACTGACGCCGAGCAACGTGGCAACGATCGCTCCAAGGCCAGGCAACAGGTTTAAACCTAAACCCATTACCCCGGCTCCAGTTAAAAGCACAAGTTTTTTGAGTTCAAAGGCGATCGCCCGTTGAATCTCTTTGATGATGCCAACCTCTTGGCTCGACAGTGTACCCAGTTTTTGGATCTCTAATTTCTCTGAGAGTTGACCATACCAAGGTGACCCCAGCAAACTCCCAACCTGGGATAACACAAACCCCGTTAAGAATAGTAGGAAAAATCGCCATAGCCAGATGAGTAGCGCGAATAATCCCTTGAACCAGGGGAGTAAATACGGCATTAGCTGGGGAATTTTGCCCCCAATGTGATCACGCCATCGTTGCCCATACAATCGCAAAATCTCGATGCTATCATGACTGATATGCCACAATTGCCAGTAGAGTAATCCCCCTAAAATCAGATTAATGATTATCGGGATAATAATATAGGATAACCATTGAGGATTTTGCCGCAATAGGCTGACGGCGCGCAGGGGATAGCCCAAGCCCATCAAAAACTGTCTCCCGCCTAGTAAATGACCTTTGTGATGCACTTTAGATAGGGTTAATGCTAGTTTTTTAGGCGATCGCCGTGACCAATTTATCTGATCATCCAACGCTGGATCAACTCCGCCAAAGTTTACGGACTAGCCAACGCCCCCTCGCCGATTGGGAGGGGGGCGAAATGGCGGTTGCGGCGGTACCGGGGGCAGGTAAATCCCACAGTTTGGCGGTGGCCGCGGCGATCGCCATTGCCCAACATCAGCTGCATCACCAAAAACAATTATTAATTGTGACCTATACACGCTCGGCCGCGGCGGCGATCAAAAGTAAAGTGCGGCAGCGGCTCCAACAGTTGGCGTTACCTGGGCTGGGATTTACGGTGCAAACCTTACATGGAATAGCCCTCAACATTGCCCTGCGTCATCCTGAAGTATCCGGCTTAGATCTCAACAATCAGGCGATCGTTTCCCCCCACCGTAGCCATCGCCTCGTTAAAACCGTTGTCGAACAGTGGCGTCGGCAAAATCCCCAAGCCTATCAAGAATTTTTAGCGGCCGGTCATTTTGACGGCGAAACCACAGAAAGCCTGCGACGCCAATCCGCTCTGGGAACAGAGATTCTGCCGGCCTTAACCAAGACTGTCGTCTCTGAGGCGAAGAGTTCTGGCTTGACCCCCCAGGCGGTGGCAAGCTTAAGCCAAATTCCCCCGGGAAGTTTGAGTTTGGCGGCGGGGGCCGAACTGTTTTCCCTCTATCAGCAGGGGATGGCGAGGAAAGGCTGGGTTGATTATGACGATATGATCCTAGCGGCCCTCAACGTCTTGGACGACCCTAATTTATGCCAGCAATGGCAACATCAGTATTTTGGCGTTTTTGAAGATGAAGCCCAGGATTCTAGCCCCTTACAAGAACGGTTATTAACTCGCTTGGCTCAAGATCCGGCATCAGGGACGGTGCGGCTCATTCGGGTTGGCGATCCCAACCAAGCAATTAATTCCACCTTCACCCCCGCTGATCCCCTCTATTTCAATTGGTTTTGTCAACGCTGCCAGGAAACGGCCCAATTTGCAACGATGGATCAGGCGGGACGGAGTAATGCCACCGTCATGGCTGTGGCCAACTATCTAATTCAATGGGTGAATCAGCACTGGCAAAGCCGCTGTGGAGAGGCAGCGGCAACCTTATCGTTACCGTTTCGGGCGCAAGCCATACGTCCCGTTGATCCAGGAGATCGCCAACCCAATCCGCCTGCCACCGATGGTGGGGTAGACATTCAGTTCCCTCCGGATATTTACCAAGAAGTAGAACACATCAAACAACGCCTTGTGCCTTTATTAGAGGCTAATCCAGACCATACAGCAGCGATTTTAGTACGAGAAAATAGCCAAGGCACGTTCATTGCCGATCGCCTACG
>JBEAQB010000252.1:0-4427 GCA_041164125.1 Cyanobacteriota bacterium | reverse complement strand
GTGCTGCCGGTGTTAAATGGCCAGAAAACCACCCTTGAACTGTGTGAAGCGGTTAAGCCCCAGGCAATCATACCCACCTCTGGGGCAGCGGAATTGACCTATGAAGGCTTACTGACGAAGGTTTTACGCCTAGAAGGGAGCTTGTCTGAATTTCGGCAATTACTGACCGACCGCCACCTATCTGGGCAGGTTCTAGAGCCCCAGGTTGGTATTCCCCTTGACGTTCTCCACTGCCTAGGCGATCGCCCTGAGACTCTCGAGGAATTTGCCCGGTAAATATTGAGAAAAAAACCCTTCCCGGGGGAAAAGGGGGAAAAAGTGTATAAAGTAGATTTAACTTGAATGAGAATCAATAGACCGTCAACATTCTTGCCATCGTTGCGGTCAGGGATGGCTCCATTATGGAGTCATCCCCTAGTCAATCATCTATATCAAAACCCTTCCCCTTTTTTAAAACAAACCGCATAGCCGAATGACCCACACTATCACTGCCGACCAAGTTCATCAAATCGTCCATAATCTTCATCACGATCCCTTTGAAGTCTTGGGCTGTCATCCCTTAGAAGATCACAGCAAGGTAAAAAAATGGGTCATTCGCACCTATATTCCTAGCGCCCAAGCTGTCACGGTCTTAATCCCTGGCGATCGCCAAGAGTTGGTAATGACGAGTGCTCACCATCCCAACTTTTTTGAATGTGTGATTGAGGTCGAAGCCCCCAAAACCTATCAACTTCGCCTTACCGAAGGCGAGCATCAACGGGTTATTTACGATCCCTACGGTTTCAAAACCCCGAAATTAACCGATTTTGATCTTCACGTATTTGGGGAAGGGAACCATCACCGGATTTACGAAAAACTGGGGGCCCATCTCATGACGGTGGATGGGGTGAAAGGGGTTTATTTTGCTGTTTGGGCCCCCAACGCTCGTAACGTTTCCGTTTTAGGCGACTTTAACCACTGGGATGGTCGTCTACACCAAATGCGCAAGCATAACAATATGGTGTGGGAATTGTTTATTCCTGAACTGGGGATTGGAACGCCCTATAAATATGAAATCAAAAACTGGGATGGGCACATTTACGAAAAAACTGACCCCTATGGTTTCCAGCAGGAAGTCCGGCCGAAAACTGCCTCCATTGTGGCCAATTTGGATGGCTATCAATGGCACGATGAAAATTGGCTAGAAGAACGCCGTAATAGTGATCCCCTCAGCAAACCTGTTTCCGTTTACGAATTACACCTTGGTTCTTGGCTGCATACCGCCTACGATGAGCCCGTTAAAACCCTCCATGGGGAAGGCGTGCCCGTCGAGGTATCAGAATGGAACACGGGGGCTCGGTTTTTAACCTATTTTGAACTGGTGGATAGGTTGATTCCCTATGTCAAAAAATTAGGCTATACCCACATTGAGCTACTCCCGATCGCCGAGCACCCCTTTGACGGTTCTTGGGGATATCAAGTAACTGGCTATTTTGCCCCCACCTCCCGCTTTGGCAGTCCCGAAGATTTTATGTATTTTGTTGATCAATGCCATCTCAACGGTATTGGCGTCATTATTGACTGGGTGCCCGGTCACTTCCCCAAAGATGGGCACGGACTAGCCTTTTTCGACGGCACCCATCTTTATGAGCATGGCGATCCCCGCAAAGGCGAACATAAGGAATGGGGCACATTAATTTTTAACTACGGTCGCAACGAAGTGCGCAACTTCCTCGTGGCTAACGCCCTCTTCTGGTTTGATAAATACCACATTGATGGGATGCGGGTCGATGCCGTCGCCTCGATGCTTTACCTGGATTACTGCCGTGAACCTGGGGAATGGGTCGCCAACGAATATGGTGGTCGGGAAAACCTAGAGGCAGCGGACTTTCTCCGTCAAGTGAACAGTCTGGTTTACAGTTATTTCCCTGGCGTTCTCTCCATTGCAGAGGAGTCTACTTCCTGGCCGATGGTATCTTGGCCAACCTATGTTGGCGGGTTGGGGTTTAACCTCAAATGGAATATGGGCTGGATGCATGACATGCTCGACTACTTCAGCATGGATCCCTGGTTCCGGCAGTTCCATCAAAACAACGTCACCTTCAGTATGTGGTACCACCACAGCGAAAATTATATGCTTGCCCTCTCCCACGACGAAGTGGTCCATGGCAAAAGCAATATGCTAGGCAAAATGCCGGGGGATGAATGGCAAAAATACGCTAACGTGCGGGCCTTATTCACCTACATGTTTACTCACCCTGGCAAAAAAACCATGTTCATGAGCATGGAATTTGGGCAATGGAGTGAGTGGAATGTTTGGGGGGATCTGGAGTGGCACTTGCTCAATTACCCCCCCCATCGCCAACTCATGCAGTTCTTTACGGAACTCAATCACCTTTACGTTAACGAGCCGGCACTATACAGCAACGATTTTGAAGAATCCGGCTTCGAGTGGATTGATTGCACCGACAATCGCCATAGTGTTGTTGCTTTTATCCGTCGCGCCAAGGATCCCAGTCAGTTTGTGATCGCCATTTGTAACTTTACCCCCCAACCCCATAGCCACTATCGCGTCGGGGTGCCCGAACCTGGGTTTTATTCTGAGTTATTTAACAGTGATGCAAGCCAATACGGCGGCAGCAATCTCGGTAATTTGGGGGGCAAATGGACGGAAGAATGGTCTTTCCACGGGATGCCCTATTCGTTGGATTTGTGCTTACCGCCCTTGGGAGTTTTGGTTTTAAAATTAGACCGATCGCCCCAAACCATTGACGCAAAAACCAGTGAAACAGTCGATTCGTAATGGAGGATTTAAGCAATGACCCTAGCCCTTGATCGCCCAATTATCTACCCCGACAGCGATGGACAGCCCATGGCCGACAACACAGAACAGTTTCAGTGGATCGTATTGTTCAAGGAAAATTTAGACTGTCTTTTTGCTAACGATGCCAACGTCTTTGTCGGCGGTGATTTGTTATGGTATGCGGTGGAGGGTCATCCTGACATTCGGGTGGCACCGGATGTGATGGTGGCCCTAGGGCGACCCAAGGGAAGACGGGGGTCTTATCGCCAATGGCAGGAAAATAATCAACCGCCCCAGGTGGTTTTTGAAATTTTGTCACCGGGCAATACCCTTAAGGAAATGGCTAAAAAGCTAAAATTCTACGATGATTATGGGGTAGATGAGTATTACATTTATAATCCCGATACTAACGATTTGGCGGGATTTCAACGGCAAAATCGGGAGTTAATCATCATTGACGAAATAGACAACTGGATTAGTCCCCGATTGGGTATTCGCTTTGAATTAACGGCGGAAACTTTGTTGGTTTATTATCCTGATGGACGACGCTTTCTGACCACGCCGGAACTGGCGGAATTGTCTCAACAGGCAACATTACGGGCTGAGCAGGAAGCACAACGGGCTGAACGGGAAGCACAACGGGCTGAGCAGGCGGAGGGGGAACTTGAGCGCCTGAGGGCAGTGTTAGCAGCAGCCGGCATTCAGGCTTAGAGGCAGTTTGAGAAAGGGAACAGATTGCACGTTGATGTAGGACGCCTCAACACGGCATGGATGAAAGCCTCAATTGTTTTTACCCCCTAGCGTAAACTCAAGGGAAGCGTTTTTGCGATTCAAGACGGACAAAACCAAAACTATGTTTACTCAATATCAACAGGCGATCGCCGTGCCCACCCACGGTAAAAATCTGAATAATATTACCTATCAAGTGCAATCAGTGGTACAAAAGTCGGGCATTCAAACAGGATTATGTACCCTATTTGTGCGCCACACCTCAGCGTCGTTAATCATCCAAGAAAATGCCGATCCCGATGTGCTCAGGGATCTGGAAACCTTCTTTGCCCAATTAGTCCCCGAAGACGGCGATCGTTATCGCCACAGCACAGAAGGTTTAGACGATATGCCGGCCCATATCCGTTCAGCACTAACCAAAACCTCAGAACAGATTCCCATCAGCAACGGCCGCTTAGTCCTGGGAACGTGGCAAGGGGTGTATCTGTGGGAACACCGTCAGCGATCACACCAGCGGGAAGTGGTCATTCATCTCAGCGGCGCATAGCCAGCATCATCAGCACAAGGTTCTTGTGTTATGGATCAAGAGCCGCTTTCGGATAGGCAATACGCTGATGATGAAACTGTTGCCAGACCCGCACAAATACTTCAGCAATGACGGGTAATTCTTCATATTTTAAGCCGCTATCCTTCAGTTGATTGTCTCGCCAGCGGGCTTTAAAAATGCGATTAATCATCCCCATCGCCACCTCAGGATTAGCATCCTTAAGGGAGCGCAACGCCGCCTCACAACTATCAGCCAACATCACAATCCCCGTTTCCCGCGATTGGGGAATTGGCCCTGCATAGCGAAAATCGGATTCCTGAATAGCCGGTAGACCTGCCTTTTTAGCCGCCTCTTTAGCCTGTAGGTAAA
>JBEAQB010000251.1:0-2594 GCA_041164125.1 Cyanobacteriota bacterium | reverse complement strand
CCTTTGGTGAGGTGGTACGCCTACAATGGAGCGAATTAAACTGACGGAGCAGATGTCACTCTGGTAAATTTCATCTATGAGAGGATCATGATTGCCACCACTGAACGCCGCTATACCCTGAACGACTACAGACTGCTCGCCGAGCAGTCCGAGGAAAAGTACGAATACCATAATGGAGCAATCATTTCCACGTCGGGGGGAACCGTTACCCATAGTCGCCTGAGTCGTAATCTTCTAACCTTGTTGGATAACGCCCTGCAAACTAGCCAATTTGAAGCCATTAATAACGATTTACGGCTCTGGGTTCCTGACTATCACTGTGCTGTTTATCCCGATGTGATGGTATTTAAGGGAGCCTTAAAATTTAACGGCGATCGCCAAGATGAGGTATTAAATCCTCTTTTAATCGCTGAAGTGCTTTCTCCTTCAACAGAAGAATATGACCGCACTGATAAATTTCGGATGTACCGCGTATTCTTGCTTGCAATTGTTTTTTAAAGGCTGAGGTGCTTCAGTTTTTATGCAAAAAATAGAGTGCTAATACTTTATCTACTGGCATAATGGAGAAAGTAACGATTTTTCTTTCTCCTCAAGCATTGTAATGGTTTCTCCCTCTAATATCGCGTTTGAAAACGCTACGGATTTCAGGGCTGCGGTCGAATTGGCGCTACAGCAAGAAGGATGGGCGATCGAGAACGCGGCCCACCCCAAAGCGTATGATTTCATTGCTCGGCAGAATGGTAAGACCATGGCAGTATTGGTTAAGTGGTATAAATCTGCCATGTCATCTCAACCGATCAACAAATTTGAAAGTTTTCTAGACGAAACCGATGCTGGCAGAGGGTTTGATGATGGCTTAATTGTCACGAATGTGGGTTATGCCAAACCAGCACTTGCCCATATCCGGGGATGGGGAGACAGCGCAAAAATTACCTGTAGCCTGCTGCAAGACCAGCAAATTTGTTGGGGATCTCAGTTTATTGACGATAACGACAATGAGCAAGACACGTTAAATGATCAGAAGATTTATATTGGTATTTTTACCTGTAAAGGTGGTGTGGGGAAAACAACAGTGGCGGCCCATTTAGCTGGGGCCTTACTCTTGCAAAATTATGATGTTGCCCTCATTGATCTAGATCCAGAGCAAAATTTACACCGCCTGATGGGAGATGGCGTCTTCTTGCCAAACCCTGGCAAAATCGGCAACAGTATAAATGTTTTTAATAGTGATAACTGGGGAGAAGAAATGGCAGAAGAATGCCAGGTGGTCATTTGTGATTGCTCCCCCGCCTTAGAGCGCAATCCGGCGGACTTAATCAAACGCTTAGACTATTGCATTATCCCGACAACCCTGAATCCTCTGGGGATTAATAAACACGGTTCCGTCATTCGGGAAACTGTTGATGCGATTAGGAAAAACAATGCCTCCGCCCGTTTATTTGTTGTAGTCAATAATTTCAGGAAGATCGGCAACAAATATTACAATATTTTACGCAAAACCCTATTGGATACTTATAAAGAAATCTCGGAAAAAGATCCAAATTTTGAGTGCATTGACCCCTCTGTGCTCAATATTCGCTCTAGCGACCAACTTTATCATTGGGGAGTGCATCTTTTAGAAGATCAGGATATTCCTCGCAGTGAGCTGGCGTTTAATCTGGTGGGGGGTAAATCTAATCCCCGTAATGATTTCATTCAATTGTCTGAATATATCATTGAAAATACATTATTAAAAAACCACAAAAAGACGCATAAATAACCCTGCCTAGTTTCTGATTCTGCCCCCCAAAATTTTGCCAGCCAATGTCATCATCATCACCGCCTTCTCAACCCCAAAGAACCATCAAGGACTTTGAAGACTTTGAACTTTACGTACAGGATTATTTTCGTCGTAACGGTTTTAAAGTTGAAAAAGCTAAAACAAACCAAAAGGGCTACGACCTAGTTATCAAAAATGATAACCAACTAATCGCCGTACAGGTTAAATGGTGGACAAAAAAAATGTCGACTCCCACCTTGCTTCAATTTGAGAGTTTTCTGGAAACGGAGGAAGGCAAACCATTCGATAAAGGGATTTTTATTACGCTATCGGGCTATAGCCGCCAAGCAGTCGCATTAATTCGTTCTTGGGGGGACAAGTCAAAGGTGATTTGTGGAACGCTGCAAAATAATAAAATGACTTGGGTGACGATACAACCCCCTCCACCGCCGCCGCCGCCCCCCCAAAAGGTTTATTTTGGGGTGTTTACGTGTAAAGGAGGAGTTGGCAAAACCACTGTTGCAGCTCACTTATCTGGTGCGTTAGTTTTGCAAGGCTATGACATCGCATTGGTGGACTTAGACCCAGAAGGAAATCTATCACGCCTAGTTGGCGATGGACTGTATCTCGCAAATCCTGGTCGAGTGGGTAATACCATCGAAGTCTTTGACCAAAACAGTTGGCATGAAGATGCGGTCAAAAATTGTAATGTGATTGTTTGTGACTGTTCCCCTGCATTGGAACGAAATCCTGACGAAGTACTTCAGCGGTTCGACTCTTGCATTATTCCCACCACCCTCAAGCCCTTCGGGATGAATAAGCCCGCGCAGGTTCG
>JBEAQB010000250.1:0-2753 GCA_041164125.1 Cyanobacteriota bacterium | reverse complement strand
GTTGAGTTGCCCCTTTAAAACCCACAATAACAGGAACCCCCAATCTGAGACCAATCACTGCCGCATGACTGGTTAAGCTCGCCTCTTCTGTAATAATGCCCGCGGCCCGTCGCATCATTTCAACGCAATCCGCATTGGTGGCGGGTAACACCAGAATTTCCCCAGGGGTGAATTGGCCAATCTGACCTGCATTTTTAGCAACTCGGGCCCGGCCACTAGTGGCACCTTGACCAATACCAACGCCTCGACCCAGGATTGCTTTTACCACCTCAACCTTAATGAAGTCCGTAGAACCAGCCACCCCTTGCAGGGTTCCCGCCGTCATCACCACCAAATCCCCATCATGCAGAAAACTATTTTCCTGCGCCACATTAATCGCCGCTTCAAAGGTTTCTTGGATAGAGGGCAAATCTAACACCAGTAAGGGCTTAACCCCCCAGACTAACTGTAATTGCCGGGAAACATCCACATGGGGCGTCACTGCTAGGATAGGGGTTTTGGGGCGGAACTTGGAAACATTACGCGCCGTTGACCCCGTTTTAGTCAGAGACATAATTGCTGCCGCATTGAGGGTAGTGGAGATATGGGTGACAGCACTGGAAATAGCATTGGGAATCGAGGTTTGACTGGCCGCTGCCCGGGAAGCATGAATTTCCTCTTGTTCAATCCGCTCGGCAATTTTGGCCATAATCGTAACGGCTTCGACAGGGAATTTTCCGATCGCCGTTTCGTTGGAGAGCATAACTGCATCGGTTCCATCCAGAATGGCGTTGGCAACATCAGACACTTCGGCACGGGTGGGGCGGGGACTATTGACCATACTGTCCAACATTTGGGTTGCGGTAATCACAGGAATGCCCAACTGGTTTGCCGTGGCAATTAATTGTTTTTGTAAAATTGGGACATCTTCGGCCGGCAACTCAACCCCTAAATCCCCGCGAGCTACCATTACCCCATCACATTTTTCCAATACCGCTTGCATATCCTTAATGGCTTCATGCTTTTCGATTTTGGCAATCACCGGTACTGATTTGCCCGCCGCCGCAATAATCCCTTTGATTTCATCAATATCCTGAGGATTGCGAACAAAACTGAGGGCAACCCAATCCACGCCTTGATCCAATCCGAACATTAAATCTTCTTTGTCCTTAGCGGTTAAGGCCTTGACGGATAAGTAAACCCCAGGAAAATTGACCCCTTTATTGCTCGACAACGTGCCGCCAACGACCACCCGACAATGGAGATCGCGATTGGGGATATCGACGGATTCCACTAACATCTCTAACTTGCCGTCATCAAGGAGAATCCGTGCGCCGGCCGGAACTTCATCGGCAAGATGTTCATAGCTGATCGAGCTAATGGTTTGACCACAAGGTACGGAACGACTGGTAAGGGTATAGGGATCGCCGTTTTTCAGTTGAACAGACCCTGCTTCATTCAGGAATTTACCCACCCGAATTTTGGGCCCCTGTAAATCTTGCAAAATACCCACAGGCTGGTTGAGTTCAAAGGCGATCTGACGGATTAAACGGATGCTTTTTTGGTGGTCATGATGATCGCCGTGGGAAAAATTAAGCCGGAGAGTTGTTGCCCCCGCTTGCACCAATTGTCTCAACACTTCCTTGCTTTGGGTCGCAGGGCCGATGGTGGCGACAATCTTAGTACGACGAGGCAGGGGAGACATTTGCATGATGGACTGATATATAAGGGGCAATTAGCAATAATCCTGGGGTTTGGCGAGTTTCATTGGCGCCACCAAAATATTCTTATTATCTAGCACGATCGCCGTTTAGCGTTAAACAAGTTACGGTAGGAATCGTTCAACCCAAGTGACTTAAAGCTGGTTAAGCAAAAACATCGGCGTCTTTCAGTAACTTGCCCTGATGATCTTTGGCGGACAAAATCGGCGCCGACGTCAGCTGCCAATCGATGGCGAGATCCGGATCATTCCAAAGAATTGTACGGTCGTAATCCGGAGCGTAATAGTTGGTGGTTTTATATAAAAACTCGGCCTCATCTGTGGTAACCAAAAATCCATGACCAAAGCCTTCAGGAATCCAGAATTGGCGTTTATTGTCTCCGCTCAACACACAGCTGACCCACTGTCCAAAGGTGGGGGAACTACGGCGCAAATCCACAGCAACATCCAAGACGGCCCCCCTTGTCACGCGCACTAATTTGCCCTGGGGCTGTTGAATTTGGTAGTGTAGACCCCGTAGGACGCCCCGTCGGGAAAGGGAGTGATTATCTTGGACAAATTGGGGAGAAATGCCTACTGTTTCAGCAAAAACTTTTTCATTATAACTTTCAAAAAAAAAGCCCCGCTGATCGCCAAACACTTGCGGTTCCAAAATAAACACATCGGCGATCGCCGTTGGGATGACCTTCATGATCCACACGTTTCCTCAATTCAAGTCTTTGCGAGAAATGTATCATCTTTAGCCGCCCTCAGAAACCAATGATTATCCAGACAACCTCTGATAATCTGCTCTATCCCTGACTCGTTACCCAAAACGCAATAACTATGACCATCGGCATTTTAATCTTAGGCGATCAGCTCTGGTTAGAACAATCGGCATTGCGCCTTCACCAAGACAACCGTCCCCACATCCCGGTTTTAATGCTCGAATCCGCTGAACTTGCCCGCCAACGGCCGTACCATCGTCAAAAATTAGTCCTAGTCTGGTCGGCAATGCGACATTTTGCCCAGGCGCTAGAACAGAATGGTTGGTCCGTTACCTACAAAATAACGG
>JBEAQB010000249.1:0-5380 GCA_041164125.1 Cyanobacteriota bacterium | reverse complement strand
ATAATGGGGTCGATAAGTTGGCGGGTCAAGACTTTAAAGGGGCGATCGCCGACTTTACAGAATCGATCAAACTTAATAATCAAGACCCTGATGCCTACTACAATCGTGGCTATGCTAAGCACGTTTTAGGGGAATATCAGGCGGCGATTACTGACTATAACCAGGCGATTAGTTTAAACCCTCAATTTGCCTATGCCCTGGGTAATCGCTGTTATGCGTATTTTTTATTAGGGCAATACGAGGCAGCTGTTCAGGATTGTTCCAATGCCATTGCCATTGACCCAAATTATGCTGATTTTTATGTCTATCGCGGTAATTCCCACGATGAGTTGGGACAGGGGGAAACAGCATTAGCAGATTATAACAATGCGATTAAACTTAATAATCAACATATCAATGCCTATTACAATCGCGCTTTAACCTACAACCGCCTGGCGCAAGATCAAAAAGCGATCGCCGATTACGATCAGAGCCTGAAGCTCAATCCCCAATTTGCTGATGCTTATTTTAACCGGGGCTTGACCTATTACCGGTTAGGGGAGGATCAAAAGGCGATCGCCGATTTGAAGAAAGCAGCGGCGTTATTTAAAACCCAAGGTAAACCCAACCTTGTTCAAAAAGCAGAAACCGTCTTGCAAAAAATTCAGGCCTAACCGACTTGAATCAAAACATAGGGTTGCACAATCAACGTCTGAAATTCTTGGGTGGGCTGTTCATTCCAAGCGGTTAACTCCCCTTGAGAGGGTTTATGAATGAGTAACTCACTGATCCAATGGTTAACCTGACTCACTTGATCCGTGGCGATCGCCGTGGCAACGGTGACTAAATCCAAACTCGGATCCACCACAATCACTGCATCCCGTTTGGCATGGGGCATAATCGCCCCCCAATCCATGGGGGCCAGTTCGTTGGTCAGTTGTTGTTGAATCGGGTTCATGGGGCCAGTAAACGATGATCAATTTTTGGCAGTTTAACCGTAGAGGGGCGATCATTGGAAGGCTATGATTGGGAACAAAAATTATTGGTGATTGGCAAATATGGCGCAAAAAACGCGGGGGGTGGTGGCGGCGGGCCATGCCCAAACAGCCGAAGCAGGACGGATCATTTTGGAACAGGGGGGCAATGCCTTTGATGCGGCGATCGCCTGTGTCTTAGCCGCCTGTGTGGTGGAATCGACTTTAACGTCGTTAGGCGGGGGCGGATTTATGCTGGCCCACACTGCCGAAAAACAGAATTACTTATTTGATTTTTTTTGCCAAACGCCTCAAACGGCCTTATCTCTGCAAGAAGTGGATTTTTATCCCGTAACCCTCAATTTTGGCGGAGCCCAACAAACGTTTCACATCGGCAAAGGGGCGATCGCCGTCCCGGGCATGGTGGCGGGAATTTTTGCGATTCACCAACAACTTGGCCGTCTGCCCTTTAAGGTCCTGATTGAACCCGCCGTAGCGTATGCTCGCCAGGGTTTTGT
Organism: Cyanobacteriota bacterium; assembly: GCA_041164125.1. GTDB lineage: Bacteria > Cyanobacteriota > Cyanobacteriia > Cyanobacteriales > Microcystaceae > Synechocystis. The sequence continues at coordinate 3,909 of JBEAQB010000249.1, read as the reverse complement.
GGTTAATGAATTCAATGCCTTTACCTATCAATTACTAGAACCGATCCTACGCCGAGAATCCGAGGCAGAGGCATTTTATGCCCCCCAAGGTCAACTCCTAACCCCAGGATGTATTGCTCGCTTGCCCCAATTTGCCGAGGTGTTAGAACAATTAGCCCGCTATGGTTGCCAATGGTTTTATCAAGGAGACCTGGCCCGTCTCGCCCTGGCCAGTTTGCAAAACGGAGGCGCCTTAACAGCAGCGGATTGGTCAGACTACGCAGTTAATTGCCGCCGACCGCTGCAGGTTCCCTATCGACAGTACCAAATCCTCACCAATCCGCCCCCAAGTTCCGGCGGTATTTTAATTGCCTTTGCACTGAAATTACTGGAAGCGTTTCACCTTGAGCATTACCCTCTCGGTAGCCCGGCTCAAGTTGAACTGTTTAGCCGGATTATGGCCACAACCAATCAGGCACGACACCAAAACTTAGACGGGTTCCTCCACCAAAGTGGTATTGAGCAACAGTTTTTGAACCATATCCCTGGTGGCGAATGTTCGGAACGTCCCCCTCTGAACAAACTCGGCAGCACAACCCACATTAGTATTTTGGATGGCGAAGGGAATGCGGCTAGCCTCACCAGTTCCAATGGGGAAGGGTCCGGACACCTGATTCCTGACACGGGCATCATGTTAAACAATATGTTGGGGGAAGCGGATTTAAATCCCCGGGGATTTTACCAGTGGCAACCCCGACAACGGCTTTCATCGATGATGGCCCCTTCGTTGGTGTTAACCCAAGGACACCCCAAATTAGTCTTGGGATCAGGCGGGTCAAATCGGATTCGCAGTGCTATTTTGCAAGTCATTTGTCATTGTTTAGACTATCATCTGCCCTTACCGGCTGCGGTAGCCCACAGTCGTCTCCATTGGGAAGCTCAAAAACTTGATTTAGAACCGTCTAGTTGGCCCGATATTCCCGCAAAACTCCATTTTGACGATCAAACGCAAATCAGCCTGTGGACAGAGCAAAATATGTTCTTTGGTGGCGTACATGGAGTGGAATATCGAGCAGATGGTCAGTTGCAAGGCGTCGGGGATCCCCGGCGTTCGGGGGCCGTGGAATACTCTTGTTGACGAGAGATTAGCGCGCCACAAAACATTGCGGCCCTGAGGACTGGCTGGGGGATAATGGGGAATTGATTACCTGAGTGTTGAAAGAAGGAAGGCAACAACCATGCGGATTTTGATCATGGGCGGCACACGCTTCATTGGGGTGCATCTCTGTCGAGTCTTGGTAGCGCAAGGTCACGAGGTGGTGTTATTCAATCGGGGTAATCACCCGGCCCCTGTGAGTGGTGTTGCTCAAATCCATGGCGATCGCCGTGACCCGGCCCAGTTGCAGGCTAAGTTGGGGAATGAAGACTTTGATGCCATTTTCGACAATACTGGGCGGGAACTGAGTGACACCCAGCCCTTGGTGGAGTTGTTTAACGGCAAAATTCAGCACTTTGTCTATGTCAGTTCAGCGGGGGTTTATCTCCCTTCCCCCCAGATGCCCCACCGGGAAACCGACGCCGTTGACCCCAACAGTCGCCACAAGGGAAAATTTGAAACGGAGCGCTTTTTAGCCCAGAGTGGTATGCCTTGGACCTCGATTCGTCCGACGTATATTTATGGCCCCCACAATTACAACCCCTTGGAAACATGGTTCTTTGATCGTCTAGCGCGGGGGCGGGAGATTCCCATCCCTGGTAACGGGCAATTCATCACCCAATTGGGCCACGTTGAAGACTTGGCGATCGCCATGGCTAAAACCCTGATTACGCCTGCGGCAATCGGGCAAATTTACAATATCTCCGGCGATCGCTATGTGACGATGGACGGTTTAGCGTTAGCCTGTGCTGAAGCGATGGGCATAGACCCCCACGGGGTTAAATTAGTACACTATAACCCAAAAGACTTTGACTTTGGTAAGCGCAAGGCGTTTCCTTTGCGACGCCAACACTTCTTTGCCGACATTCAAAAAGCGCAAGACCAACTGGAATGGCATCCCCGTTATCGCTTGGTAGACGGTCTCAAGAATAGCTATGAATTAGACTATCTCCCCTCGGGTCAACGGGATGAAAAGGGAGAGTTTGATCTCGATGAGCAAATTTTGGCCTTTGCTTAAGGAGGGGAAGTCTAGCCCTTACAATAGAGTCTGAGTGTTTTTCGTCCCTTGCTGAATTTGTGTTTTCTATCCCGATGCTGAAAGTATTTCGCCAATCTGTCATTGTGTTGATCGGTCTAGTCTGGTTCTGCTGGTCACTGCCGGCGATCGCCGCTAGTTCTTCTTCGGTAACGGGGAGTAGTTCTGCATTTGAAAATGTCGTGTTGGTGGAAACCGATTTTCGCGGCCAAGACCTCTTAACAGCACAGTTTACCAATGTCGATTTAAGTAACAGCATTTTTGAAGCGATGGATTTGCGCGGCTCAGTGTTTAATGGCGCTAATCTCAAGGAGGCCAATCTCAAAAGCGTCGATTTAACGAACGGCTTAGCTTACCTGAGTAGTTTTGAAGGGGCGAATTTAGAAAATGCTATTTTAGCGGAAGCCATTATGCTCCGGACCTCTTTTAAAAACGCTAAAATCACTGGGGCTGACTTTACCTTAGCCGTGCTAGATAGTGATCAAGCTGCGGCCCTGTGCGATATGGCGGCAGGGGTTAATCCTAAAACGGGCGTGAGTACTCGCGAATCTTTGGGCTGCCGCTAACCTGTCGAACATTAACGAATTTTTCATGAAAGCACTGTCAACCACCGTCGGGGTTGTTGGAGGCGGTCAACTGGCCTGGATGATGGCCCAAGAGGCCCCTGCTCTCGGTTTAGCCCTGGTTGTGCAAACACCGGAAAAAACCGATCCCGCTGTTGCCCTAGCCCAAGCGGCTGTCCTAGCGGCGATCGCCGATAGCGAGGGAACGAAGCAACTAGCACAACGGTGTGGGGTCATCACCTTTGAGAATGAATTTGTTGACCTGGCCGCGTTGCAACCCTTAGCGGATCAGGGGACGGTATTTTTTCCCCGTCTTGATTCCCTAATGCCGCTATTGGATAAGTGGGAGCAACGACAATTCCTGCAACAGATAGGCTTGCCTGTGCCGGCATTTTGGGCGTTGGAATCTTTGCCCACTCAGCCCCCACCGTTTCCTTGGGTGTTGAAAGCCCGGCGCTTTGGCTATGATGGCCAAGGCACCCAGGTGCTGAAGGCTGCCGCCGACCTCCCCAACCTCAGCCACCATCCCCCCGGCACTTGGTTAGTGGAACGTTTTGTGCCCTATGAGCAGGAATTGGCGATTATTGGGATCCGCAGTACCACCGGCGAAATTCAACTTTACCCCGTGGTACAAACGGTGCAAGTTAATCAAGTTTGCCGTTCCGTCATTGCGCCGGCCCACATTGACCCGAAAATCGCTGCCACCATCGCCGATTATTGCCGCCATATTCTCCAGCAATTAGATTATGTTGGTGTGTTGGCGATCGAACTGTTTTTGCTGCCGGAATCTCCCCAACACCACACCCCAGAGGCAAGGGTGTTGATCAACGAACTTGCCCCCCGCACCCATAACTCCGGTCATTACACCTTAGATGCCTGTGCGACCTCCCAATTCGCCCTGCAACTACAGGCCGTTACAGGTCAACCATTAGGATCAACGGCGCTAACCTGTGAACAAGCCGTCATGATTAACCTGTTGGGCTACGAGGATTCCCCCTCAGACTACCAGTCCCAACGAGAACAAATAGCCGCCTTACCCAATGCCCACCTCCATTGGTATGGCAAGACCGCTGCCCGCCCCGGCCGCAAGTTGGGTCATGTCACTGTTTTATGGGATCGTATGCCACCGGATCCGGCTAAAGCAAGACACCAGGCGATCGCCGCTGTAGAGACGA
>JBEAQB010000248.1:0-3939 GCA_041164125.1 Cyanobacteriota bacterium | reverse complement strand
GGCGTTGGGCTACAAAAAGGTTGGGGTAGCAATGAATTTGCGATTGCCTGTTTATTTGCTGTGATTGTGATGTACGACGCGGCCGGGGTGCGGCAAGCGGCAGGGAAACAGGCCCGAATTTTGAACCAACTCATTGATGAATTATTTCAAGAAGAACATAATCTCAACGAAGAACGGCTGAAGGAATTGCTGGGGCACACGCCAGTTCAAGTTTTAGCGGGTCTCGCCCTGGGGATTTTTATTGCGTTTTTTGCCACCCCTGTTAGTTAACCCTCCAAAGAGACGATGCAAATTGTATTGTTCCTGAGTTCACTGTTGCTGCTGTGGTTAGTTCTACGCTGGATCTTTAAAGTTGCCGCCGCGACATTTAAAACCGGGGTGATTGTTATCGCTCTGCTATTGCTACTGAATTTAGGCTTTGGCATTTCCCCGGCGGAGATTGGTCAACAAATTCAACAATTTTTCCAGGGTAACTGGCAACCCCAACGCTAACTTGGCCTGGGTCAAAGAATGGCGGAAAATAAACAGGGTTAAGCCGGAGGGTGCCCCTCAAGCCTGGGCACATTGCCGCTAATCTAGATTAATCAGCCGTTAAGTATCAGGTATGGGAGAGCGATTGTGACAGTCAAAATCGGTTTACTCGGTTTAGGAACCGTCGGTACAGGCACCGTCGAAATTTTACAGGATCCCAACGGTCGTAATCCTTTGGTTAAGGCGATTGCCATTCAGCGGGTGGGGGTACGGTCATTGGCGAAACCCCGGTCGGTGGAGTTACCCGCTTCAGTCTTGACAACGGATCTTGAGGCAATTGTAACGGATCCAGAGATTACCATTGTGGTGGAATTACTGGGGGGTCTGGAACCGGCTAGATCCCTGATTCTTAAGGCGATCGCCCATCGAAAACACATTGTGACGGCGAATAAAGCTGTTATTGCCCGTTACGGCCCGGAAATTTACGCCGCTGCCAATGAAAATGGCGTTTATGTCCTACTAGAAGCGGCAGTGGGGGGCGGCATTCCCATCATTAAACCCCTCAAACAATCATTAGGTGCTAATCGCATCGAAAGTATTGTTGGCATCCTCAATGGCACCACCAACTATATTCTTTCTCGCATGACCACTGAAGGGGCTAACTTTGACGACGTGTTAGCTGAAGCACAACAATTGGGCTACGCCGAAGCTGATCCCAGCGCTGATGTGGATGGCTTAGATGCCGCCGATAAAATTGCGATCTTGGCTTCCTTGGGATTTGGGGGTCGCGTCAAGCGCGAAGATGTCGCCTGTGAAGGCATCCGGAAGATCAGCGCGGTGGATATTGCCTACGCCGACAAATTGGGGTTTGTGATTAAACTGTTGGCGATCGCCGATGGCAATGCCGGCGAAGATTCGGAAGCGCTGCACCTACGGGTTCATCCCACCCTCATTAATAAGGATCACCCCTTGGCCAATGTCAATGGGGTTTATAACGGGGTTTTAGTAACCGGCGATCCCCTGGGGCAGGTGATGTTCTACGGTCGGGGGGCCGGCGCGGGCCCAACGGCCAGTGCGGTGGTGTCTGACGTGCTAAATATTGTGGGCATTATCACCAGCAGCGATGAAAATCCCGCCCTTGATCCCTTGTTAAGTTGCACCCACCAACACTACTGCCAAGTGTCCCCCATTAGTGAACTGGAAACCCGATTTTATTGCCGTTTTATTTGTGCGGATGTCTCTGGTGTGATTGGTCATTTGGGCATGAGCTTTGGCAACCATGGGGTGAGTTTGGAATCAGTGGTGCAAATTGGCTTTACTGATGGCTGTGCGGAAATTGTGGTGGTGACCCATGATGTGCGGGAAGGCAATTTTCGGGCGGCTTTGGCGGAAATCCAGCGGCTAGTGGCGGTTAAGGACATTCCTAGTGTTTTACGGGTTTTATAATTTAACAGACGAGAGTGACCGATTTTCAAACAATAGGTTCAACCTTGATCGATCTTAATCGGGGGGAGTTGACATTGCTAATGCCGAAGTTAATACCCTGGCTGGGTTTATTGACCTTAGTTCATCTAACGGTAGTCATTGAGGCCCAGGCCCAGGAATCCCTACCGATAACCACCGTTTGCCCAGAGGCGATCGCCAAACGATTGCGGCCTCATACAGTCAAAACCGGAGAAACCCTAGAGAGTATCGCTCAACAATACCAATTGGTTGCCGAGACGTTGAACAGTGCCAATCCTCAACTCCAAGGACGGCTTAATCCGGGCCAAACAATTTTGATTCCCCCCTTCAATGGCCGTTTTGTTGATGCCCCCGCCGGTGCTAATTGGCGAGATCTTGCCACAGCCTATGGTCTGCGGGCCGATATTTTGTTTGAAATCAATGGTTGCCAGGAAAAACCCAGCCGCGCGTTTATTCCGGGGATAGCATGGACGGAGAAAAGCGCCGTCACGGTGGATAACTACACAGGTTTAAGCCAATGGCCGATCGCCCCCAAAGCGCAGATTGGTCTTCATTACGGTTGGCAAAATAATGGCTCCAATGAAGCTGATGCCTATTTCCATAGCGGCGTTGACCTACTGGCCCCTCTCAACACCCCGGTGGTTGCGGCGGCGGCGGGACAGGTAATTCTCGTTAGCCAAGAAGGGCTCTATGGGTTTTTAGTGGTTGTTGACCATGGCAACGGTCGTCAAACCCGTTATGCCCATCTCAGTCGCTTTGCGGTCAGTCCTGGGGAGACGGTTGCTCCGGGTACGGTGCTGGGTTATGTAGGCACCACTGGTCGTCCCGATATTGTTGAACCCCATGTACATTTTGAAGTCCGGTTTAAGTCTCCGGTGGGGTGGGCCGCTCAAGATCCGGCGTTACATTTACCGCGGTGATTATTTTGTCATTGTTGCAGCATGACTGGGACGCCAGCATGGGGCGATCGCCTTAAAATAGACTAATCCCGTTGATTGGGATTTTGATGAATTTTCTAGTTTCGCCAAGCGTCTTTGTCGATTTAGGATTGAGCTTTAATGTCAGTGAATAAAGTACAGCCCAAGGACGGATTAAATAAGGCGTTTCTGAAGGTAATGCCTAATCGAGAAAAACTTGAGGGGTTTACTCAGGGGTTAGTGCGGCTCATTGATCAGGTCAATGAGGCAGAGTCGGAAGAGTTTCATAAAAATTTATTGTCTGATTTTTTAAAAGCAACTTATTACAGTCCCCAGTATTTTATCAATACCAAAGGACGAAATGATTTGGTGATTCACAGTGGCAAAACGGCGAAAACAGCGGTGGGGGTAATTATTGAAACCAAAAGGCCGACGAATCAGGGGGAAATGCCCACAGTTGATAATTTAAATACGAAGGCGTTACAGGAATTAGTATTATATTTTTTGCGGGAACGGATTACGGAAAGAAATATAGAAGTTAAACATTTAGTCATTACGAATGTGTATGAGTGGTTTATTTTCGACGCGAAATTATTTGATGCTTTATTTGCCCAAGATCGGGATCTCATGCGGCAATTTAAGGAATTTGAACGGGGAAAACTGAGTGGTGATAAAACGGATTTTTTCTATCGGGAAATTGCTAAACCGGCGATCGCCAGGGTGACGAATCAGATTCAGTTCATCCATTTTGATCTGCGAGAGTATGGGACTGTTTTAAAAAAGAAGAACAATAACAGTCAGTTAACCGCATTGTATAAATTGTTATCGCCGGATCATTTATTAAAGTTACCGTTTGCCAATGATAGTAACCGTTTAAATAAGCCTTTTTATCATGAGTTGTTGTACATTATTGGACTGGCAGAAACGAAGCATAAAGGGAAAAAGTTAATTGGTCGGGTAAAGGAAGGCGATCGCCGAGAGGGGTCATTGATTGAAAATGCCATTAGTCGGTTAGAAAGTTTTGGTAAGCTATCCCAGGTAACAAATCTGGCGGAGTTCGGGGAATCGGAGGAGGATCAGTTATTTA
>JBEAQB010000247.1:0-4293 GCA_041164125.1 Cyanobacteriota bacterium | reverse complement strand
ATACAGTGCTTTATCACTAACAAATTTATAGTAATGAGGGATGGCACAAAGAATTCGCATATCTAAAAAAAATCAGAAGGGTAGTTGTTTTTATTTTTCTGGAGCAGTTTTATGGGACTTGTCAATGATGATTTTTTCCGTCCTTCCCCTAATCAAGACATGACTCACCAGCATTACTGAACAGGGTATCACTGAGCTGGTAAGGTAGGATTCAGAATTTATCAATCATTAATTGTCAGATGAAACCACTCAGACGGTAACGCATTCGGATTATAGGGGCCACAGCCCACATGGAGCACCTTCTTCTTCGCTGACTCTGCCCAAAGATTAGCCCCTGTATCAAGCGAATCTTCTGCTTCCGCCGTCGCCACCACCAGAGGCTCAAACCCCGTTAACCCCTGTTCAACATCCCACGCTAAAATTGCCAACCCCTGACCCCCAAACACCTGGCGATCGCCTAACTGCCAATCCAACAACACCCTCGCCGCCGGTTCTAGCGCTAAAAAGTCATTAATCGCCTGTTGTATCGCCGGCGCCTGGCTATTATTAATGATCAACACCCCTTGGCTTGCCAACCAAGGCCGCGCCAACAACAACGCCATCAATCCCTGACGATAATCCGGCACAAAATTGTAGACATAAACCCCAAACCGTTCCTCCCCAGCAAACGCCTCCAACTCTGCAAAAAAATCCTCCACCCTGGTATGGGAAAAACAAACCCGCTCCAAGACGCCAAACCGCGCCAAATTTTCCTCTAACATCTCAATGCGGCGATCTGTCTCCGCTTCATCCGGAGAATAACAATCAATCCCATAGCCCAACACCGTCGGATTATGCCTCAACGCCGCTACCAAATTTCCCCCTGCCAAACAACCAATTTCACAAAACGATTCACCCGCCTCCAGATAACCACAGGCCGCCTGTAGGAGTTGATAAAAATTAGCTGTATTGCCAGGCTTAATCCCCTCCACAACATCCGTCAACTGTGAATGCCGGGGGCGCATTGTCGCTGTCCCCCAATCATCAAATAACGTCGGCATCGCCGCTAAATACTCAGTTACTCGCATCTAATTCCGCCTAAATTCGAGGTCCCTTTGATAAGATTACGTCTTGTCCTTTGATCCTGGGATTGGCTGACAAAAGTCTGTTCTTCCTTATAATAGCAAGAGTCAATCAAACGGTAGCCACTAGAACCATTGCCATCGGTCAAATGCTCAGGGGAATTGTCAGATTTCACTGAGCCTTGCTACACTCCTTGATTGTCTACGTTATGGGGAGAGTATTGCGTTGGAGCTCAGTTTTAAAGAAAGAATCGAGTCAGTGAAGGCGGGTTCCTTGGCGTCGATCGTCTTTGGGGGCATTTATAGTTTGACGTGGTGGGGAAATCATTATTTTGGGCTCACCCAATGGTCAAATGCAGGCCTATGGTCGCTGACCTTTAATGTGGGCAGTAGTTTACTGAGTGGTTTCCTGTTTGGGGTGACCTACCGTTATATTATCCGCCGGGATGACAACTCCCATCTACGCGACGGTGCGGTGTTGGCTTTTGCGTTGGTTCGTAGTGGCGGGCTGCTGGAATTACAGTTGGGTCAAGCGGCGATGACCGGGGCGATCGCCCTATTAATGTTGGAAAGCTTAGTGGGTTTTGCGGCAGCACGCTCAAGCTTAGATGGGGCGATGGCGCGACAATGGTTGAAACCATTTGGTCATTAGTCGCAGGCAAAAACCCAGAGCCAGTGGGATGAACCGCATCCCCTCCTGATGGGGCCGCTAAGGTGGTCAGCGGGTATCCACTGCGGTGATTGCTGTCATCAATTCCCTCGGATGATAAATCAAAAAGTCAGGGTGATATGCTTGCAAAATGACGGGTGAACTGAATCCCCAACCAACGGAAATCATCGTTAAGCGGCTTTTCTTCGCCGCACTAATATCACGGGTTTCATCGCCAATATAAATCACTTCTTCCGTTTGCCAATCGTATTCTTTTAGCACACGGTTAATGATGCGGTTTTTACCAAATAGGGTTGTTCCGGCACAGACAAAGTCAAAAAAATCGGCTAGGTTATTAGACTGTAAAAATATTGAGACATTATCTTTATTGTTTGAGGTGACGATCCCCAGGGTATATCCTTTTTGCTTTAGGAGAATCAAGGCCTCTTTAATGTCACAATAGGGCTTCAGCGTGGCAATCTTCCTGCCAAGTTCTTTCTTGAGGCGTTTCAAAAGAAAGGGGATTTTGAAGGGGGAAATTTGAGCATATCGGATAATATCAGCGGAGCTGAGGGTTTTTAATCGCTCGACTTCTTGGCGATCAACCCTGGGATAGCCAAATTCACGGGAAAGACGATTAACGATTTCCAAAAAAGCATCATGGGTGTCGGCGATCGTACCGTCAAAATCGAATAAAATTGCTTTAATGGCCATAGTTATTGACGTCGTAGGTTGGCACGGGCATTGCGTCGCCACATTGCTGGCTTAATTCTTCTCAGCGCCGACGCCGGAAACCGAGAGTCCCAAGCTTGGGTCGTGATTTCCGCCAATTCTTGGAGGTCAGGTGTGAGATTGTCTGGATAAGGCTGAAAATCGTCAATATCTGTTGTTTGGGCAAAGCGTTGGTTCCAGGGACAAACGTCTTGGCAAATATCGCACCCCGCTACCCAGCCATTCAGGCGATCGGCGATCGCCACTGGTAGACGTTCCTGACGGTTCTCAATTGTATGATAAGCGATGCACTGATTGGCGTCCACAACAAAGGGTCGGGTAATTGCTTGGGTCGGGCAAGCCGTTAAACAGCGAGTGCAAGACCCACAATGTTGGGAATGGGGGGCATCGGGGTCCAGGACAACATTTGTAATGATTTCCCCGAGAAATAGCCAACTGCCATACCGACGGCTAATCACATTACCATTTTTACCGATCCAACCAATGCCGGCCCGTTCCGCCCACACTTTATCTTGCACTGGCCCAGTGTCGACGTAGTAGCGCGCCACCGCATCGGGACTAGAGTCAACTAACCATTGGCTCAGCTTTTTTAAGCGTTTGGTCAACACACGGTGGTAATCGCGGCCCCAAGCATAGCGGGAAATTTTGCCATGGCTGGGGTGATCACTATGGCGATGGGGAGTATAGTAGTTGAGCGCAACCGCAATGACCGATTGGGCCGTGGGCAGCAGTGTCCGCACCGATTCTCGCTGGGGATTCGTCATCCAAGCCATATCAGCATGGTAACCTAGGGCTAGCCATGACCTTAGGCGCTGGGCCGCAGGGTCGGCCTCGGACGGTTGCGCGGCAGCAATACCCACTTGATGGAAACCGATCGCCAAGGCCGCTGCCTTGAGTCGGTGGCTTAAACTATTCCCGGGGATAGGATCTGATCGCTCAGGGACGGGCATCACGATCTCCTGCAACCATTGTTCATCTTAGCTTTAGGCATTCCCACCGGTTAATGCTGACATTTGGCGACCTAAACTGGCCATTTCTAAGGCGTTCATGGCATAGTGCCAACCCAGATTACTTTTAATACCGGCCCGTTCCAACGCCTGCTGCATGGTATCGGTGGTTAAAATACCAAAAATGACCGGTACCCCAGTTTGGGTGGCGATCGCGGCAATGCCTTTAGCCGCTTCCGAGGCGACAAAATCAAAATGGGGCGTTTGACCTCGAATCACAGCGCCCAAGCAGATAATGGCATCGTATTGCCCGGAGATCGCTAACTTACGCGCTACTAGCGGCACTTCAAAACTGCCCGGTACCCAGGCATAATCCACCTGGGTTCCTGTTGGCTCCACATCAACACCATGACGTTTTAAGCAATCTTGACAAGCCGTGAGTAATTTGTCCGTGACCAAATCATTAAAACGGGCAATCACAAAGGCAAAACGGAAGGGGGGAGTGGGTTGCGTAAATGACCCCTCATAAACTGTCATGGTGTATCTCGCTGAGGTGAACGATGGGGGGGCTAAGCAAGACCGGCTTAGCATCAGACGATTGTCAATCTCGCTGGCAGCGCCAGGGTTAATCAGGCACAAAGGGCAAGGAAGCGCAAAACGTTAACCGCCCTCTGCTGCTAGTCAGGGAGTTATTCTTATACCACCAGAAAATTAAGACCAGCCACCAAAATTACCAACGCGGCCCAAATGGCAGACCCCAAGTAGAGTAACGGTTTGGAACGGTTCCAGTTTTGGGGGGAGGCATAGGCAACGGGAACGCCGACTACCATAACGAATGAAAATAATACAAGGGCCGCTAATGCAGCTTGGAAGACAATGGACATTTTAGCGTTTCTCCTTTTAG
>JBEAQB010000246.1:0-7348 GCA_041164125.1 Cyanobacteriota bacterium | reverse complement strand
AACGTTTACGATGGCCGGGGCGGTATTGCGCTGAATTCTCCCCTCAAAAAATTGCTCTTTGCCGTTTACCTGCGGGATTGGCAAATGCTCTTTACCCAAAACTTTGATATTAATACAAGAGTACTTTTTCGGCGTAATATCAACCGTCGTATTCGTCACATCGCTCCTTTTTTACGTTTTGATCGGGATCCCTATTTGGTCACGGCGAATGTGCCGGGGGAAGAACCTTCGACCCTTTACTGGTTGATTGATGCCTATACCACCAGCAATTATTATCCTTACTCCGATCCGGGGGATGGCGATCTGGTGCAACCGGGCCGCAATTTTAATTACATTCGTAACTCGATTAAGATTGCGGTTGATGCTTATAACGGTGATGTACGTCTTTTTACCGTCGATGACAGTGATCCCTTAATTCAAGCCTGGCAGCGCATTTTTCCGGAATTGTTCCGCCCCCTGAGTGCCATGCCCGTCACCTTGAAAAGCCACATTCGTTACCCCGTGGATTTGTTTAGCACCCAATCGGAACGGCTGTTGACCTATCACATGGAAGATATTGATGTGTTTTATAACCGAGAAGATCAATGGCAAATTCCCCGGGAAATTTATGGCAACGAACAACAGGCGATCGCCCCTTATTATTTGATTATGAAGTTAGCAGGCATTGAAGCCAAACGAGAAGAGTTTGTCCTATCCCAGGTTTACACCCCCAACAGTCGCAACAACTTAATCGCCCTATTATTTGCCCGTTGTGATGAACAAAATTACGGCAAATTATTGCTTTATACCTTACCCAAGGAACGGTTAGTTTATGGGCCGGAACAAATCGAAGCGTTGATTAACCAAGATCCAATTATTTCCGAACGCATCAGCCTGTGGAACCGTAAAGGGTCAAGCGTTATTCAGGGCAATTTGCTGGTGATTCCCATCAAAGAATCCCTGTTGTATGTAGAACCTCTTTACCTAGAAGCGGAAAAAAATAGCTTGCCGACGTTAGCCCGGGTGGTGGTGTTGTTTGGGAATCAAATTGCCATGGCTGAAACCCTCGATGAAGCCTTGAACGCCATCTTTGAACCAGGGGCATCTGAACCTGAGGCGATCGTGCGTCCCGTCGAGTTACCAGCGAGTGAGTTGAATTAAGTGCTTGGCTCTGTTTCTGCTTCCTTTCAAAAAAAGTGCAATCATAGAAAAATTCCCTCTGTTAACTGCCTTTCAATGTCTGTGCCCCCCGCCTTCAGTGAAATTGCCCAAGCGTTAAAGACGCCCGAAATCGGTTTTGATGAGCAAAATCCGCCTCCCCAGGGGGTCATTGATAGTTGTGTTCACTGTGGGTTTTGCCTGGCTACCTGTCCCAGTTACCGTGTCATCGGCAAAGAAACCGATTCTCCCCGGGGGCGCATTTACTTGATGAATGGCATCAATCAGGGTCAGGCCAGTCTGGATGAAACCACCATTCAGCATTTTGACAGTTGCCTCGGTTGCTTGGCCTGTGTTAGTGCTTGTCCGTCGGGGGTGCAGTATGACCAATTAATTGCGGCAACCCGTCCCCAAGTGGAACGGAATTTTGACCGTCCCCTCGGCGATCGCCTGATTCGGGGCTTAATTTTTAACCTGTTTCCCTATCCCTGGCGCTTACGGTTACTGTTACCGCTGTTGTGGGTCTATCAAACCTGTGGCCTGCAAGCCCTAGTGCGGCGATCAGGGATTTTGCAACGCTGGTTTCCCCGCTTAGCGGCCATGGAAAGTATTTTACCGACAGTAACCGCCGCCGCTTTTCAGGCTGGTTTTCCCACCGAAATCCCGGCCCAGGGGGAAAAACGTTATCGGGTGGGCATGGTTCTCGGCTGTGTGCAACGGATTTTCTTTCATCCCGTTAACGAAGCCACGGTCAGGGTTCTCACCGCCAACGGCTGTGACGTCGTTATACCTAAAACCCAAGGCTGTTGCGCCGCCCTCCTTGCCCACCAAGGTCAAACCGCCCAGGCCCAGGCGATCGCCCGGCAGATGATTGATAGTTTTGCCGAAACCGACGTGGATTACATCATCATCAATGCAGCGGGTTGTGGCCATACGTTGAAGGAATATCATCATATTTTGGCCGCTGATCCCGACTACGCCGAAAAAGCCCAGCAATTTGTGGCGAAAGTGCGGGATGTAAATGAGTTTCTCGCAGAAGTCGGTTTAACCCAACCGCTCCACCCCGTTACCGCCTCCCAAACCCCGGTGGTCTACCAAGATGCTTGCCATTTATTGCATGGCCAAAAAATCAGCAACCAACCCCGGCAGTTAATCCGCCAAATTCCCAATCTGCAACTCCAAGAACCCATTGATGCGGCCCTCTGCTGCGGTAGTGCCGGGGTCTACAATCTGCTGCAACCGGAGGTTGCCGAGGCGTTGGGACAGCAAAAGGTCAAAAATCTTTCGCAAACCGGGGCAAAATTGATTATTTCCGCTAACCCCGGCTGTTCTCTGCAAATTCAAAAACATTTACAACACCAGGGCCAAACAGTGCCGGTAATTCATCCCATTCAACTATTGGATTTGGCCATGCGGGAGGATGTCAAAAACGTCTGGTAGCATTTTTAATGCTCCCCATTTCCCGGCTATGTTTGAGCAAACTTTATGACGGAAGCTTCGTCGTCTTGTAATCTCCATACAGTGTTGGATTGTCCGGCGAAAACGTTCCTAGGGACGGGGGCAAAAACGATTGTCTTGATTTTTGAGAAGGGAAACCCACGGAAAGGATTTGGTTTTATCAGCTTGATCCGGGGCAATCACCAGGGAAAACGAATCCCCTCACTAATAAAGAATCCCAATGCACTGAAGGCAGATTCATTGCGGGAACCGGAGTAAATCTTGGCGGCGGTCGCAGACCTTGACCGAGAAAGTGTCGCAATTTTGGCGAGTATAGGGTTTACGTTATGTTGACCTTCGACTTCGCTCAGGTCACGGGATAGCTAGTTTCGGCTCTGCTCAAGCAGGCAAGCATTAGAGCTAATTAACTTGTCGCTTAGGTAAACTAATAATTCATGATTGCTCATTATAGCGGTTTTCACAGAAGTAAGGTTTGGGCTTCGGCTATGCTCAGCCATCTATCAATGAGTGTAATCATGTGAACAGACCTCATCGTGTTGCAAATAAATTGCTATAGTTAGGCTACTAATCTGGCGCTAGTCCTCTAGGTGAATCCAGGAAATACCCTGAAACTTTGGCATAATCCATCGAAAGGTGGGCTTAGCGGTAGGCTGCTTGCGTTGGTAGCGCATCGTCCGGTTTGGCCTGATGCAGCTTGCATTTTGCCAGGATGTAGACCATCAAGGTGAGGGCCATGGTGAGGGCTAGGACCTCGACCCACTAGGGCTTGTTGGCAAAGACACTACTGACAAAGAACAGAGGGTCTTTAATGAAAATTGCTGCCGTCGAGGCAGGAAGCTTGATCAGTGCCGCATGATATTGTTACAGTTCTTGACAAACCCAGATAGAAGCCCTAAGTCAGTGGTAGGATTCCCTAAAATACCTTATGAAATTCCATTTTCATCCCTATGACAGAACTATCTGGACAACCGCCTAAATTTGGTGGCAGCACTGGTGGGCTCCTCGCCAAAGCCGACCGGGAAGAAAAGTATGCCATCACCTGGACTAGTGCTTCAGAGCAGGTCTTTGAAATGCCGACTGGCGGCGCAGCCATCATGAATGAAGGGGAAAATCTTCTTTATTTAGCCCGTAAAGAACAGTGTTTGGCATTGGGAACCCAATTGCGGACACAATTTAAGCCCAAGATTCAAGATTACAAAATTTATCGTATTTATCCCAACGGTGAAGTGCAATATCTGCACCCCGCAGATGGTGTCTTCCCCGAAAAAGTCAATCAAGGGCGGGAAGCTGTAGGGTCAAAAGCCCGTCGCATTGGCCAAAATCCTGAACCCGTTACGCTCAAATTTAAAGGAAAGACCCCCTACGAAGCATAGGTTTTTCCTACTGTTATGTGCTTAGAGTTTATGGGCGAATCCGCTAGAGTCACCACCTGGGGTCGGGTCTCTTGTGATTCGCTCTTTCCTTATCGCTAATCGCTTATGATTTCCCCTGGGTTTTCTCACTTTGTGGAACTGGCTCAACAGGGTAACTTTGTCCCTGTTTATCAAGAATGGGTCGCTGATTTAGAAACACCAGTGTCAGCATGGTATAAGGTTTGTGCTGGTCAGCCGTATAGTTTTTTGTTGGAATCCGTTGAAGGCGGAGAAACCATTGGGCGTTATAGTTTTCTGGGTTGTGATCCGATGTGGGTTTTGTCGGCCCGGGGCGATGTCACGACTCAGGTGTTACGCAATGGCCAGCGTCACATCTTTCAGGGGGATCCGCTGGACACCCTAGCGGATTGTTTAAAATCTATCAAACCCGTTACCCTGCCAGAATTACCGGCGGGCATCGGTGGCTTGTTTGGCGTTTGGGGTTATGAATTAATTCGTTGGATGGAGCCCCGTGTCCCTGTCTATGAGTCTCAACCCGATGATCTTCCTGATGGTATTTGGTTACAGGTAGATCATCTCTTAATTTTTGATCAGGTAAAACGCAAGATTTGGGCGATCGCCTTTGCGGATTTACGGGAGAATGCAGGGGATTTGGAAGCGGCTTACCAAGACGCCTGTCAACGGGTAACCAAGTTAGTTCTCCAACTACAATTACCCTTGCCCCCTGAGGCGATCGCCTTAAAGTTATCCACGGCTCCCCACTCCCAGCCTCCGGCATTAGATTATCAGAGCAATACCACTCCGGAGCAATTTGTTGCTGAAGTCAACCGAGCAAAGGACTATATTAAAGCCGGGGATATTTTTCAGGTGGTCTTGTCCCAACGGTTATCAACGGTTTACCGTGACGACCCCTTCAACCTCTACCGTTCCCTACGCTTAATCAATCCTTCCCCCTACATGGCCTATTATCAGTTTGATGATTGGCAAATTATTGGCTCTAGTCCAGAGGTGATGGTCAAAGCAGACCGCAACCCCCAGGGACAATTAATCGCCACCGTCAGACCGATCGCCGGTACGCGCCCCCGGGGAAAAACGGCCCAGGAAGATGACCAACTCGCCCAGGAGCTATTACAAGACCCCAAGGAAATTGCTGAGCATGTCATGTTAGTGGATTTAGGGCGTAACGACCTTGGTCGGGTCTGCGTGCAAGGATCTGTCAATGTCAATGAATTAATGATTATTGAACGCTACTCCCATGTCATGCATATTGTGAGTAATGTCATTGGGAAACTGGCCCCAGATAAAACTGCTTGGTCTTTACTCAAAGCCTGTTTCCCTGCTGGTACCGTCAGCGGGGCCCCAAAAATTCGTGCCATGGAAATTATTAATGAACTGGAACCGGAACGCCGTGGCCCTTACTCGGGAGTTTATGGCTACTACGACTTTGAAGGGCAGCTCAATACGGCGATCGCCATCCGGACGATGGTGGTGCAACGAGAAAATCGTCAATCTTACCGGGTATCTGTCCAAGCCGGTGCCGGAATTGTCGCTGATTCTGATCCCCAAAAAGAGTATGAAGAAACACTTAATAAAGCTCGGGGACTGTTAGAGGCGATCCGGTCATTGCTCTGAAACGGGGGATTAAGCGGTCACAAAAAATGGGACAGATTTGCTGTCAACCTGCCCCATGAATTACTTACCGACTCTCTAATAACTCATCAATCAGGTTGACTAACCACTATGACCATTTTGGTGGGGTTGAATGACACCGTAACCGCCGTGATTGCGGCTATAGATTACATTGATTTCATCTGTTTCCTTGTTACGGAACATATAAAAATCATGATCCACTAACTGCAACTGTCCGAGGGCATCATCAATGGACATGGGTGGCATGGAAAAATATTTCATCCGCAATACCTCTGACGGCAATTCAGGGGCACGATCCCCAATTAAATCTCCTTCAACTGGCTTGTCTTCGACGATTTCACTGGTTTTCACATGACCATGTTGTTTGTCCTGAAGACGCTCTTTGTATTTACGTAATTGACGCGTGATCTTATCCGACACTAAATCGATACTTGCATAAAGATTTTCACTGCCTTCTTGAGCCCGAATCACTGCACCGTTAGCATAAACCGTCACTTCTGCTTTATGTTTATCGGAAATCCGTGCATTACGGGCAACGGAGAGATGAACATCAACTTTGCTGGTAATACTGTGAAAATGTTTAACCGCCTTGTCTACTTTCTCTTCGACGTAATCATGAATTGCTTCTGTAACAGTGATATTATTGCCCTGAATTAACAGTTTCATTCTGAATTCTCCCTACTGTAAGATTGATAGAAAATGAAGAAATAAAAGTCACTAACAATTGTGAAATTCGATGTTTGACTATTTTATTAACAATAAAATAAATGTTATCTGATTAGCCAAACTGAGAAAGAGAGGTGGGGTGGAGTCATCTCTTAAAATGTCTACGAATGAGGATTTTTTTGTGCAGTAGTGATCGGCGAAACAGCAAAGGCTAATTGTTGATTGTTTGATTAAATGTTATAGATATAACCAAAGGCTAGCCCTTTTACCGAGATACCGAGAATAACTATCTCCTAGCAAAGGTCAACGATGTTTAAGTCATCTTTAAGGCTACCTTTAGAGTAGCACTATGTATCAAACAAAATGCCATTGGCTAGAGCATTTTGATGTTCCTTTGCATCTCTTTATATTTCTTCATGGATGCTCCAGGTATGGAGGCGGGATGACGTGCTGAAGCTTGCTACCGGTCGATTATTAGAGTTGGGCTGTATTTCCTATAGTCAGGCTTGGGCTTGGCAGCATCAATGGGTCTCTCAAAAATTGGTCAATGAACAGTGCCAGGATGGACTAATGCTCCTAGAGCATCCAGCTGTCTATACCCTGGGAACGGGGTCAAGTGAAAAGCATTTGAAGTTTGATCCCCGTTTTCCCCCAGCGGCGCTCTTTCGGACGGAACGGGGTGGTGAGGTTACTTACCATTGTCCAGGTCAATTGGTGGGCTATCCGATATTAGACTTGCGCCATTTTAGACAGGATTTACATTGGTATTTGAGGCAGTTAGAGGAAGTGTTAATCAAAACCTTGGCAGTTTTTGGGTTAAGGGCAGAACGAGTAGCCGGTTTGACCGGGGTTTGGCTCGAAGGGGTCAAGGTGGCGGCGATCGCCATTAAGGTCACTCGCTGGATCACCTTTCACGGCTTTGCGCTTAATGTTTGTCCTGATTTAAGCGGCTTTGAACAAATTAATCCTTGTGGTATTAGTAACCGCTCAGTGGGGAGTTTGGCACAGTTTTTACCCGAAATTACGCGGCAAGATGTACAGCCGGTGTTGATTAAGACCTTTGC
>JBEAQB010000245.1:0-3940 GCA_041164125.1 Cyanobacteriota bacterium | reverse complement strand
TTCCAGGGGATGGGGGTAAGCCCAAGATATCTTGGACAAGGGCTGACAAAATCGTGTCAGCCCCGGAAACAAACGGTTCAGCCACAAGACCTACTGCCAGGGCATCAAAGACCCAAGTGTTGCTCTGCCAGTAGGGTTGGATGGAAAAGAGACTATTGTTGAGCATGACGATTGCGGTTTCAGATATTTAAAGGGTGTGTAGTTTTTGCCGGAGTGCCTGACGACGGGCTTTTTGTCGTCGCACTTTTTTGGGAGCAGCGGGGCTTTTTTGCTGCTTTTGCCGTTGGGAATGCCAATGTTTGAGTTGCATAGTGGACAGGACGAGGTTGAACTGTCTTAATGCTAGCAAGGCAGTAGAAAATACTTTTTCCGATTTTAGTGATTATGAGATTGCTGCCAGTCTCGAATAATTTCTGCGAGTTCCTGACTCCAAGCAGAGTTAAGACGTTCGGAGTAAAGCTGGGACAGGGAGCCGTAATACCACACAAGACCGGCCTTGCCCTGACTAAACTTATGCCAAATTCTTTCCCCAGCTAATCGACGTTCGATCTGGATAGAGCGGACATTGTGGAGGGTATCAGCCAAAGAGATCCGCAAAACTGACTCAGAAACCCGTTGCAATTTAGCCAGGTGTTGATCTTTGCGTTCTTGCCAGGGGGGTTTAGGGATGGTCACACAATCGGAGCAAGCATTCACTAAATCAGCTATCGTCTCTCCAAATCTCGTCTCAATCTCTGCCAATGTTGCTAACCCCCCTTGGTCTTCCACCGCATCATGGAGCAAAGCGGCGATCGCCTCATCTTCGTTGCCCCCCATTTCTAGGACTAAGGCACTAACACTCATCAAGTGACTGATGTAGGGAATGGTGGTTTGTTTACGGTATTGATGGGCATGGAGTTGATTAGCCAGAGCAAAGGCTTCAGCAAAACGGGTCGTTAATAGGGGTTGGAGAGGAGTTGATAACATGGGGTCTCGGGGAAAATTGGGTCAACTGTCTTGATATAGGGCTGCCATCTTGCGGCTATCGTCTGCCATGCGTTGACGAAGGGCGGGAGGATACAATACTTCGACTTTGTCTCCCCAGGCCCGGAGGCGCATAATCACGTTGTTGTCATTGACGCGATAGTCAACACGGAAATAGGAATGGGTAGGATTGTTTGAGTCCATCTGATGCCATTGGCTTAAAATGCGACCAATAATCTGGCGATCTCGCAGAGATCCGCTACGCGGTGCGCCAGGGGAAATCTGCCGTTGAGCTTGCCATTGTTCTAAATCTTTAGGCGTTTTTAAGGATTCAAAGGTCTCATGGCGAAAACTTTCATCAATGTATTTTTCAGAATACACTTTGTCAAAGCGTAGAATCATTGTTTTTTTCGGTTGGTAAAAATCAAACCCCATGGCTTCCCGTAATTGCAAATCAATGTAGTCTGGGGTGAACAAAATTTGACCGGTTTGTAGGGCTTTCAAGGCATCAGGAATGGCCGCATCTTCCCAGGTCATCGGAGTGACGTCTAAGATACGGTCGAGGCGGTAGTTATACCAATTTACATCCTGTTTCTGTTTTGGGGTTTGCCCATAGGCACAGAGATATACCGCTCGTTGATAGTAATAAATACAAACTGGATAAACAACGCGAGAAACCTCTCGGTGGAGGCTCACACTGTTATATTTAAGGGTAATAACTGGTGTAGGATCTTTTTCCCACAAGGTTTTGAAATAATAGGGCCAATCTTGATGAATATCTTTGCTAGAAATTGCATAATCAATGTGCATAAAAAAGCGTCTAGTACCTGCAATTTTTTCATAAAAAAGAGCAGGGATTTCGTTGAAATCTTCTTGAACGATAAACGGAATATAATCGATATGATCGGGGGTACGCTCTTTTGCCTTGGGGGGATAGACAAGCTGCTCAATGTGGTCGAAAGATTGCTTATAATATTTTTTTGTCTGGGCATCATAGTCAAGAAAACCTAATTTAGTTAATTCCTGCAAGTTATTTTTAAACGTTCTTCCTACACAGGCAAAAATTCTCGTTGATAGCGGTAATTTTTCTCCTTCTGCGCCCCAATAACCTGTTTCAAGAAATTTGCCAATCTCTTCCAGCGTGTAACTGTCAGTGTAAAGTTGACTAAATTCTTCAATCCATTGTTTTTTATCACATCCTAAATCATCCCTAAACAACCAGTCCATAATTGTTTTTTGACAAGGACAATCCGGGTGGTTATGCCCAAGGCTATTTTTATCGTCTTTATTATGAAAAGGTTTGGTTTCCTCAAAAAATTGATCACGCCATTCCACAAAGGTAAAGGACTCTCCTAATGTGCAATAGACCGGATTGACCTCGTCACCATAAATTGACCGGAGCATCACCCACAGCCGAATCGCCTTTTGCAAAATCCGGGGATTCTTGAGTCCATCTCCTTTGGTTAATCTGGAAAGGAACCCTACGGTGGGAGGATGGTTGAAGGCGTTGCTCATGGCGCTTATTGATAAGGTTGACTGTAGTTTACACAAAAACAAGAAAATAGGTTTTCTATATCAATGTCTAGCTTTCAACTATCCCTGACAGGAGATACCCTGCGGGTGGGATTTAACCGGGAACAGTCGGTAGATGGTGATCGCCTAGTGAAAGATGCCAATGCTCAACTTGACCAGATGTTAGACCAGGGATTAATGACCGGAGGCAAGTTGTTGAAGATTGATGGCCCCCAATCTATTCCTGTTGCCTATCTGTTGGCCCATCGTCTGGCACCGCTCTATGGGGCGATCGCCGTTTTAGACCCAAAGATTGGTCAGGAAGGCTATCGTACTTACATTGTGGCCATTAGTCAGGGGTCAGCCTATCAGGTAGGAGAATTAGTGGAAGTCCCCGCGATCTTTGCTGATTACCAACCCATTAAGGTGGCGGTGTGTGGTTTCCCGCAAACGGGAAAGTCTTGTTTGATTGAAGGCATTAAGCAGGCACTGACGGCGCAGTTGGATGTGCCCTATCCCTTGGTCATTCGGGCCTGTCCGGATGGAGAGGGGTCTTGGCACCACAAAGCCCAACTCAATCAAGCAGCTTTGGCGGAAAGTACTCGGCTTCACAATAAGGGGGTTTGGAGTCGGGAATTTGCAGAAACGGCGGCAGGTTGGGTACAGTCTGCCAATCAAGGCATTAATTTGATTGATACGGGGGGGAAGATTTCACCAGAAAATCGCATTATTTTGGCGGCGGCGACCCATGCCATTATTTTGTATAAAACAAAGGTGGAACAGCAGCAATGGCTTGAGTTTTGCCAGTCTATGGACTTACCGGCGATCGCCGTGGTGGAAAGTCGTTGGGGAGAGGGAGAAGATGAGGTTAGTGAGACGGAGGGGAGACTTACAGGGGCAGTTTATGGTCTCAGTCGTCAAACGGCAGGGTTAGCTGCTAAGCCCATGATCCAGGCCCTTTCTCAGTTGTTAATCAAGTTGGTAAACGAAATTTAAGATTCCTTGCTGCGTAAACTACTCCTGGGAATAGCTCAACGATAACTGGCCCGGTGTTACATTCCCCCGTTGCCTGCGGTGGTAGTGAAGATGGCAAGTGGAGCATAAGGCCATCAGGTTCCCTGGCGCGTTATTGCCCGGATCATAATTGCAATGGTGAACCGACATCCTTAACCGATAGCGTTCTTCCTTTAATAGACCCTTCCCCTCCCCAGGTCTGAGACATTGCACCCCACACCGTTGGCAGACCCAATTAACAGACTGCTTTTTCTGTAAGGCGATCGCCGTCCAATCAGGAGGGTAACGACTATCTTTCATCACAAACCCCTAGTAATTTTTCTGACACCTTCACTCTAAACCCCTAGTAATCTTTCTGAAAGCCAAAGAGAGTAAGGCTTTCAGTTAACTGTCTAGTCGATGGTGAACAGTGTCTAGCGAGTAATGGACAATCCTAAACATCATCAGGGTT
>JBEAQB010000244.1:0-5608 GCA_041164125.1 Cyanobacteriota bacterium | reverse complement strand
CGAACAACAAACGGTGGCCGGCAGTTGGGAGGAAGTCGAATTTACGGGCACAGGTTTCCCTGGCCATTTTTATATCCGCTACCATTACTATCGCCAGTATTTTCCCCTCATTGCCCTAGCGCGCTATCAATCGTTAAGGGCTGATTGAGCATGCCCCCAACAACCGCCGTTAGGATGGGAGGCGCTGTAACGCCACCATCACAATCAACGATAATGAAAACTTGCGACCATTCTCACTGGTAAAAGGAGACTATGACCTATTGTTTAGGGCTAATTAATCGCTTTGGTATGGTAATCGGGGCCGACTCGCGAACCAATGCAGGTGTCGATTACACGTCAGCCTATCGTAAATTATTTGACTTTTCCCGCAACGGCGATCGGGTACTGATTCTCTGTACCTCGGGCAACCTCTCCGTTACCCAAGCGGTTCTTCACCAAATTTCCCGAGACATTAACCTAGACGAGGGAATACACCTCCATAACCTCCCCACCATGTACGATGTCGCTACCTACATCGGGTCTAAAGTCCGTCAAATCCAAGACCGCGATCGCCCATGGCTCGAAAAAGACAAGATTGATTTTCAGTGTAATTTTTTAGTGGGTGGCCAAATTAAGGGGGAATCTCAGCAACTGTACTTAATTTATCCCCAGGGAAATTTCATTCAAGCCACCAAGGAAACCCCTTTCTTGCAGATAGGGGAAACGAAATACGGCAAGCCCTTATTGGATCGCACGATTACCTACGATACTCCCCTTGATGCCATGGCCAAATGTGCCTTGTTATCCATCGATTCAACCATGAAATCCAATATTTCTGTGGGACCACCGATCAACCTAGTCATGGTGGAAGTGAATAGTTTAGCCGTGCGTCACAAGTTGAAATTACGCTTGGGTGATCCCTATTTAGCGAAAATGCGAAGTTTGTGGGAAAGTCATGTCCGCCAAGCATTCGAGTCTATGCCCAATGTAGAGTGGGAGGCATCCCAAAGCGATAGCGGTGAAGATATTATCATTGATTGATAACAATAAACCTGCGTTAATTTCTTTCCCCAGACAAATTCATGACTCAATCAGAACTGTTATGGCCCGCTCTCATCACGGCGATCGCCGCCGTCGTCTATCTCGCTTTGGTCATTAATGTTGGTCGTGCTAGGGCTAAATATGGTGTGATGCCCCCCGCTGTTAGCGGCAACGAAAATTTTGAACGGGTCTTGCGGGTGCAACACAACACCCTCGAACAACTTGTCTTTTTCTTCCCTGGGCTCTGGCTTTTTGCGATTTTTATCAATCCGGCGATCGCCGCCATCTTGGGCGGTATCTGGGTGCTCGGGCGCATCCTTTATGCCTGGGGCTATTATCAGGCCGCTGAAAAGCGCCTGATTGGCTTTGCCCTCAGTTCATTAAGTTCCATGGTTTTAGTCTTTGGGGCGCTAGGAGCCATCATTTGGCAACTGTGGCAAGGGACGCTGACCTGAGTTGAGGCAAAGGGGTGCGGTGACGTTTAGCCATCCGTGAGGGCCGACATCGGGGCAATCCCCAACCCCTTAGGGTATATTAAGCAATGTAAACACCATTCCCGTTTCAACCTATGGTTCCTGCTGTGGCATCCCCCATCATTGTGATCGGAGCAGGCATTGGGGGGTTAACCGCTGGAGCGTTATTGGCAAAGCGTGGTTATGCCGTCAAAATTTACGAACAAGCCAGGGTGCCGGGGGGATGTGCCTCAACCTTTCGGCGACGGGGACTTATTTTTGATGTCGGGGCCACCCAGGTCGCCGGGCTAGAACCAGGAGGGATTCACCATCGCCTTTTCCAGGATTTAGGCCTTGATCCGCCCGCGGCTACCCCTTGTGATCCCGCCTGTGCCGTCTTTTTGCCGGGGGAAACTGCACCGATTAATGTGTGGCGCGATCGCCAACAATGGCGACAGGAAAGGCAAAGGCAGTTTCCAGGCAGTGAGCGCTTTTGGCAGTTATTACACACGTTGTTCGAGATCAGTTGGCGGTTCCAGGGCAGAGATCCGGTGCTCCCCCCCCGCAATGCTTGGGATGTGGGGCAATTACTGCAAGCGTTGCGTCCCGATACCCTGTTAACGGCCCCTTTTGTGGGACTAACGGTGGGCGATGCGTTACGCTTACTCGGGTTAGGGTCAGACCAACGGTTAAAAACCTTCTTGGATTTGCAGTTAAAACTGTATTCCCAAGTGGGGGCAGATGAAACGGCGTTACTCTATGCGGCGACGGCGTTAGCCGTTTCCCAAACGCCCCAGGGGTTATCCCATTTACAGGGCAGTATGCAAGTGTTGAGCGATCGCCTAGTAGCGGGGGTGAAACAGCACGGGGGAGAATTACGGTGCCGACAACGGGTGGAAACAATTCACACAGAAAAGGGAAAGGCGATCGCTGTTACGGTACGGGACCTAAACACTGGGGAAACGCGGCGGGAAGCAGCCAGTCAAGTTATCGCTAATCTAACAGTACAAAATTTGGTCACCAGCCTTGATTGCCCGTTACCCAGCTACCAACACCGGGTGGAAAAACTGCCGCCAGGCGCCGGTGCCTTTGTGATCTATCTCGGGGTGACGGAAGAGGCGATTCCCGCCAACTGCGCGCCCCATCTACAATTTTTGTATGATCCGGCCGGCCCCATCGGTGAAAACAATTCCCTCTTTGTCAGTGTTAGTAAGCCCGGTGATGGTCGCGCGCCTACAGGGTTTCGCACCATTATTGCCTCTTCTTTTACCGCTGTGACCCCTTGGTGGCAGGCCGCCCCCGACCAATACCAAGCCCTTAAAACTGAGTATCATCAAACGGCGATCGCCAGATTAGGCCAATATTTTACCCTCAATGAGCAAACCATCATTCACGCCGAAAGTGCGACGCCTCGTACCTTTGCCCATTATACTGCCCGCCAACAAGGCATTGTCGGTGGCGTGGGTCAGCGATTATCGACCTTTGGCCCCTTTGGCTTTGCGCCCCGGACTCCCCTTGGCAATCTCTGGTTAGTGGGGGATTCTGTCCATCCCGGGGAAGGTACGGCGGGGGTGAGTTATAGCGCCCTGACCATTGCTCGGCAAATTTGCGCCCAATCTGCATCAAGCTCCTAGGGGCAGGTTAAAATGAAAAGCAGTTATTTTTTTAGAGATATCAGCGAATACGATTATGGCCCTACTCGTTTCTACTCTGGCAAACTTCATCAATATTTATTTGGTATTGTTATTCATTCGCATTTTGCTGTCGTGGTTCCAGACGGCGGAATGGGCCAGTAATGTAATGGGATTTCTCAGCCCCATCACCGATCCCTACCTCAATATCTTTAGATCTTTTATTCCGCCCTTAGGTGGCATTGATTTTTCCCCCATTTTGGCAATTTTCGCCCTCCAGTTTTTACAGCAGGCTTTGGGCAGTTTGACCGCTGCTTCCTACGCCGGATTTTAGTGTTCCACAACTCACTGCATAAAAACACGAATCCGTAAGAGCGCCATAGTACCTTCGCCACCTAGCGCTAAGGCTTACTCAAGCATTGCCTTGACCCCCCTCCCCTCCCAGATCGGAGGGGTTTGTTGTGACGAAATTTAACAGAATAAATTGGCAACTACTATCATCCCCACATTGGCACGGTCCCCCTTTGCGGACTTGAACAACTAAAGCGATTTTTCCCCTCTCTGCCAATATTATGATCGAGCTAATGGCTGAGATCCTCGCGAAAATCAGATTTCGCCGCATTCCCCTTCCCAACCTTTGCACCTGTATGGCGACAGCAACAATGCTTAATTGCTAAAAATTCTTGTTTGTTTCCGTTCTTAGGGTAAAATTATTGAGAATTAATACCATTAACATCGTCAAGGAAACGTCACTTGCTATGGTTCGAAAACTGTCCCGTCGTCTTTTTCTCTCGGTGGGAACCGCTGCCACCATTGTCGTCAGTAGTCAACTACTGAGTAGTTGTGGGCAATCTACGGACGTCGCTCCAACGGAACAATCCGTCGTCAACCTTTATTCATCCCGCCACTACAATACCGACAATGAGCTTTATGACCAGTTCACGGCAGCAACGGGGATTAAGGTCAACCTGATTGAAGGAAAAGCTGATGAATTATTGGAACGCATTAAATCTGAGGGGGAAAACAGTCCCGCCGATGTCTTTATGACCGTTGATATTGCCCGGTTATGGCGGGCCGAAGGAGAAGGAATTTTTCAGCCTGTCCAGAGCGAAATTTTAACCACTAATATTCCCAGTTATTTACGATCGCCCAAGAATTTGTGGTTTGGGCTCACAAAACGGGCCCGGGTGATTATGTATAACAAAGACAACGTTAAACCGGCGGATTTGTCCACCTATGAAGCGTTAGCGACTCCCCAATGGCGGGACCGAATCGTCATTCGTTCTTCGAGTAACGAATACAACCAATCATTGGTTGCGTCTTTAATTGTGGCAGATGGGCAAGAACAGACTCTGGCGTGGGCGCAAGGATTTGTCAACAACTTTGCTCGCTCGCCCCAGGGCAATGATACGGCACAAATTCAGGCAGTTGCCTCTGGAGAAGCGGATTTAACCCTCGCCAATACCTACTATTTAGCGCGATTACTCGAGAGTGATGATCCGTCTCAAACGGCGATCGCCGACAAAATCGGTATCTTTTTCCCCAATCAAAATGGGCGGGGGGCTCACGTCAATGTCAGTGGCGTCGGTGTGATTAACTCTGCCCCCAATAAAGACGCAGCGGTGAAATTCATCGAATTTTTAGCCAGTGAGCCGGCCCAAACCTTTCTTGCCCAAAATAATTATGAATATCCTGTTTTGGCTGGTGTGCCTTTAAATAAAGCAGTGGCATCCTTTGGAGACTTTAAAGCAGATGAAACCAATATTGACCGGTTTGGTCCGGCGATCGCCCCAGCCGTGCAAATTATGAATGAAGCGGGTTGGAAATAGACGCTAATCAAAGACAAGTCTCTCTCCCAGACTGGGAGAGGGATCTAGGGTGAAGGCGAACACTACTTGTTCACCAATCCACCCCAGAGCACAGCCTGAGATGCAATGACACGGGACAGACCCATCACCAAGGGTAAAATCTATTTTTGAAAGGTGCCTTTGTACAAATTAACTAATATCTCATAGGACTTAAAATCGCCGGTTCGCCTTAAAAAACGTAAACGATTTTCGATTAACAGTTTAGCATCCGAGCGAGTAATCGGTTCAAAATGGGTCTTAGTTCGAGTTGTTTCTACCAAAAAAAATAGGCGTTGGGCGTACAGGGTTGTAAAAATTTCTTTCTGATCATCCAACAAACAAATTTGATATAGGAGTCCGAAGGCTGGATGGTTGAGATAGGTTTCGTTGCTCATCGAAAAAAAAGATTGGAAACCTCCTACTTTGGGAGGGTTTTGGATTGTTCTTAGATTGAGATCGGTGACTGCTCCGGTGTTAGGAATCCCCAGGTTTCAGGACAGTGGCGGATGTCAGGTCCCTAGAATGTCATATTACCCTGTCCGGCTCCCCTGCAACGTGTTGACGAATATCTTATTAAGAATGTCACGATTTGGGTTGGGAGGAAAGCGGCTGGGGGTCATCAGTTGGGGAAAAATATAATGGATCTGCTTCAATGTGT
>JBEAQB010000243.1:0-13953 GCA_041164125.1 Cyanobacteriota bacterium | reverse complement strand
ATGGCGGTGGATGGCAAAACGACTCGCAACAGGGAAAAATTGATGGGCTATCCTGAACAAAACAGACAGAATAGGCTATGAACATTATTACTAGTATTTTGGCGTTGGTGTTGGTGGGGTTGATGATCCCGGCCGTTAAAGCAGAAGACAGTAAACGCCTTGTTTTTGCCAGTGATAAGGAGGCTGGCAAGATTGAGGGGGAAATTCAACAGGGCGATCTCACTGCTACGCTCCGTTATCAGACGGAAAACATCGATGGTTTGGAAAGCTGGACACCCATTGTGACTGTCACTGTCAAGAATCAGGTCGTGGTGACAGTTCAAGGGACAGAGAATTTGTTTTTCCCGGCCGGTCTGATTCAGATTACTGAAATGGATCGTGATAATGCTTATCCAGAAGTGGTGTTTTCCACCTACACCGGGGGGGCTCACTGCTGTAACGAAGTCATGATTTTAACGAGCAACCCAGAGGGGAATCAATGGTTTCCCGTTGAATTAGGCTTATTTGATGGTGTTCCCCACCCGGCTGTGGATATTGACCATGATGGGATTGATGAATACGTGGAAAGGGATAATCGATTTCTGTATCGCTTTACCTCCTATGCTGCTAGTTTTGCCCCTACGCAAATCTGGCAACTTCAGGGCATGAATGTCGTTGATGTTACCCATCAACCTCGATTCTTATTTGTGCATCAGCAGAACCTAGACGAGATGTCCCAGCGATTTTCAGAAGATTGGCTTCAAGATGACCCCAATGGATTTCTTGCAGCCTATGTTGCCAATAAAGCCCTAGTTGGTCAGTTGCCAGAAGGGTGGCAAACGATGATGAAATACTATGATGACACCCCTGCTTGGGGGTTATCTGAGTGTAAACAGTATGACGACCAATACAATTGCCTGCAGGAGGTGACGTACGACTCATATCCCGAGGCATTACGGCAGTTTTTGATCGAGACTGATTACATTGACAAGTGAACACCACAGACGGCGTCGCCCTACCAGCCGCGACAGCTTGGATTATCACTGTCTCGGTAGGAATGCGCGACCAGGGACGCTTGTAGAGGCGGTTTGCCGTCTCTCTACGGCATGGCACTGCGGGCCTGTTTAACCATAGCAATTAAGGTTTGGTGCGCATCTTCAGAATCCTGTAACGGATGATCAAACTCGATGCGGATAACTTGAGATTCCCCCTCGCTATGAACGATTAAATCCATGCCAGTGGTATCAATGGCTTGCATTTGAGCCGCTGTTATGTCTGTTTGTTGACCGAAGACCTGGGCATAAAGGGCGATCGCCGCTGCATGGTCTTCATTCATATGTTTGCAAATGCGGTCACTAATAACGGGAGTTAAGGGGTCGGCCATAGGATTGTGGGGCAATAAACAACGAACCCCCACGCTGGGGTGAGGGTCAAGGTCGGTGGCGGGAATTAACCGCGCCAGGTAACTTTGGGCAGAATGTGCTTGGTATCTACCCGGTCTTTGTATTTGGTGGCAAAGTTCAATAAAGAATCCAACAGGGAATCCGAGAGGAAATGGGGCTGTAGCCCTAAATCCAGCAGGTTGGTATTAACGGCATTGAAATAATGCTCTTCAAGTTCTACCCGGGGGTTGGGGAGATTATTGATTTCAACTTTTAACCCTAGGGCAGATCCGGCTTTTTGTACCATTTCCGCCAAACCAACGACGCTGAAGAGTTCTGTATATTGGTTAAACACCCGGAATTGGCCAGGCTCAGCGGGATTGGCGATCGCCAATTCAATACAGCGTACGGTATCGCGGATATCCAATAACCCCCGGGTCTGACCCCCTTTACCGTAAACCGTTAAGGGATGACCGATCGCCGCTTGGATACAGAAGCGGTTTAGGGCCGTGCCAAAAACACCGTCATAATCTAGACGGTTAATTAGCATTTCATCCATGCCCGTTTCATCCGTCAACACCCCATAGACAATACCTTGGTTCAGGTCAGTTGCCCTTAACCCCCAGATTTTGCAGGCAAAATGGATGTTGTGGCTGTCGTGAACCTTACTCAGGTGGTAAAAACTCCCGGGTTGCTTGGGATAGGGCAGGGTATCTTTGCGACCCTTGTGTTCGATCGTGATATAGCCTTCTTCAATGTCAATATTGGGCGTTCCATATTCCCCCATCGTTCCCAATTTGACTAGATGACAATCGGGAAAATCTTCCCTGAGGGCATAGAGCAGATTTAGGTTGCCCAGCACGTTGTTAGCCTGGGTCAAAACAGCATGTTCGCGATCAATCATCGAAAATGGTGCGGACCGCTGCTCTCCAAAGTGGACAACCGCATCCGGCTGGAATTGACGCAGAGAATTGGTCAAAAACGGATAATCGTTGATGTCGCCAATGAATAAATCAATTTGTTTGCCGGTCAGTTCATACCACCGCTCCAAACGCTGCTGGATCGGGGCGATCGGCGTTAGGGTTTCCGCCCCCAGTTGAGCATCCCAGTAACGACGCACCAGACTGTCCAAAATCCCGACTTCGTAACCTTTGTTAGAAAGATATAGCGCCGTGGCCCAACCACAGTAACCATCACCGCCAATAACCAGAACTCGCATACTAAATCCGCATAAATGTCTATTACTGATCTCTGACCAATTTATCAGGTCTTGGGACGGTAGGAACGGAAGATTATCGGCAAAGGAGACAAACACGTCAATTAATTTGGACAATTATCCCTCCATTTTGCGCGCCTAACCCATCAATAGGTCTAGTCAGTTCAGCGCCAACCATGCGCAAAGACCGGCTTTCTCAGCACATTTAGCGAAGTCTGTGCTGCTTTTTCGGCAAACCATCAAGCCAATTTCCCCCTATCCTAATAGAAACAGAAAAATTATCTCGTTGACGCTACCTATGACCGCTGATTCTGTTGATGATAGTCAGTCCACCGCGCCAGAGTTGACGAAGTTCCAGCGCCCATTGTCCCCATGGATTCTGCAAGAACCCGTGGATCCGGCGCTGCCTTGGTTATTGCTGGGAACGCTATCGCTCATGGTCTTGGGGGTCGGATTTCATTGGCCGTGGTTAGGATTTACGGCGGCGGTAATTGCGCTACTCCTATCACTACAGGTTATCTTGCCATCGGTACAGTCTTGGCTATTGCGCTATCTGACAGTTCAGGAAAGGCGCTATCTGATCGGCAGTTTTAGTTTTATCTTGGCGATCGCCGTCTTAGCCTATTATCTGGGGGTTTTTCGGGCAGTCACCCGTTGGCTCAATCAGTTTAAATACGATGAATTTGGCTCCTGGGCAGAATGGGTCGGGGCCCTGGGACAGATCCTGATTGCCATTCTGGCAGTTTATGTGGCTTGGCAGCAGTACGTCATCTCCCGGGAACTCACCATTCAGCAAAATCGCATCACCCAACAACAAACCATTGACGCTTACTTTCAAGGCATTTCTGATCTCGCACTCAACGACGAAGGCATGTTAGAAGATTGGCCTCAGGAACGGGCCTTCGCTGAAGGTCGCACCGCTGCAATTTTAGCCAGTGTTGATGCCGAGGGAAAAGCCAAAATTTTACGGTTTTTATCCCAATCCCGTTTACTGACGCCGTTAAGACGAGATTATTATCTGGGACGTCCCATTTTTGACGGCTTAGGTGGGTATCAAGAAGATCGCATCCATGGGATCCGAGTGATTAATCTGGGGGTGATGCTGGTAGCTGCCAATTTAGTTGGGCAGGATTTGCGCTGGGTGGATTTAAGCGACGTGTATTTAATTCGTACCAATTTGAGTGGTGCCGATCTCGTCAAAACTAACTTAGCGGGGGCCGTCTTGTATGAAGCCAGCTTAATGGGGGCCGATCTGAAGGGGACTCGCTTGTTTTACGGATCAGTCAGTACAACCAGCCCCCGTAGCCGCAATCATCAGCCCAATTATGAAACGGGGGAATACACGGGAACAGTGGTGGAAAAGGTGAATTTGAAGGACGTCAACAACCTGAGCGAAGATCAGCGGCATTACTGCTGTTTGTGGGGAGGGGAGTTGACCCGTCAAACCATTCCTGGTGGTTGTGACGGCATCGAAAACCGATTGGGTCGTTAGGTCTGGGGGGAAGCGCTGCAATGCCCCCGAATATGGTACTGTCAGTTCAATAGGGCTGTCCCTCCTCTTCTCATCCATTGGCAGGATCTATGTCGGATATTCCGTTTACGTTGGATCAACTCCGCATTCTTAAGGCGATCGCCACGGAAGGCAGTTTCAAACGCGCGGCTGATACCCTATACGTATCCCAGCCAGCCGTCAGTCTGCAAATTCAAAACTTGGAAAAACAACTCAACGTCCCCTTGTTTGACCGGGGAGGGCGTAAAGCGCAACTCACGGAAGCGGGACATCTACTGCTGAGTTACGGCGAAAAAATCATTACCCTCTGTCAAGAAACCTGTCGGGCGATCGAAGATCTACAAAATTTACAGGGAGGCACATTAATTGTCGGGGCATCCCAGACCACAGGGACTTACCTATTACCCCGCATGATTGGCCTGTTTCGGCAGCACTACCCCGATGTTACAGTCCAGTTACAGGTTCATTCCACCCGCCGTACCGCCTGGGGCGTGGCCAATGGTCAGGTAGATTTAGCCATTATTGGTGGCGAAGTCCCCGCAGAGTTGCAAGATACACTGACGGTGTTACCCTATGCTGAAGATGAGTTAGCCCTGATTTTGCCCGTTTCCCATCATCTTTCTCAGCAGGAAACCATTCAAAAAGAAGATTTATATAAACTCAAATTTATTAGCCTCGACTCCCAATCCACAATTCGCAAGGTGATTGATAAAGTCTTAACCCAGGGGGCAATCGATCCGAAACGGCTCAAAATTGAAATGGAACTGAACTCCATTGAGGCGATTAAAAATGCGGTCCAATCAGGGCTTGGGGCGGCTTTTGTCTCCACCACGGCGATCGAGAAAGAATTAGAGATGAATGTATTACATATTGCCCCCATTAAAAATGTGGAGATTCGTCGGGTATTATCCGTCATCATCAACCCCAACCGCTATCGTTCCAAGGCGTCAGCCGCCTTTATTCGGGAAATTTTGCCCCAATTTTCCACCCACCCCACCGCTTTAGATCCCGAAAAACTGCTCTCCACCCCCTACACCTCGCCAGCGGAACTGAAATCTGACGAAACGGCCCTAGACCCTTAGTCGGCGATCGCCCATGACTTCCCCGATTCTTTTACCTAGATTGACCCCCCAGGCCCAACTGGCCCTCTGGCAATTAATTAGTCCAACGTTGCCGGTGGGAGGATTTAATTATTCCGAAGGGATTGAATGGTTGGTAGAAACGGGAACGATTAACGATATCCACACACTCCAGGACTGGTTAGCCCACGAGTTAGACCAAGGTTCAATCCGGGTGGAAACGGCCATAATGGCGAGGGCCTATCGGGCGGTTACCCCCCAAACTGCCGACACGGGGATTGATCACAAGACCCTCCACTATTGGAACCAATGGCTAACCGCCACCAGGGAAACCCGTGAACTGCGCCAACAAAGTTGGCAAATGGGGCGATCGCTCCGCAAATTATTATTAGATTTAAGCCCAGACACTCAATTTTTATTTGCGTTTGACTCCCCGTCCGCCCCCTGTCATTATGCGATCGCCTTTGGCCTTGGGGCCGCCTTTTGGCACATTGAGCTTCATCAGGCAACCTTGGGGTATCTTCACAGTTGGGTGAATAACGTGATTTCTGCAGGAGTCAGATTAGTGCCCTTGGGACAAACCGAGGGACAACGACTGTTATTCAACCTGATGCCAGACCTGATTCGTCAAACGGAGCGGATCCCTCGCTTAAAGGACAACGAACTCTATAGTTGCAGTTGGGGATTAAGTTTAGCCAGCATGGGTCACGAAACCCAATATAGCCGTCTGTTTCGCAGTTAAATTTTGCTGACCTCTCCCGCTCAAATAGGATCGGGGCACTGCAAAAACCGATCTGCGTGCTCTATTTTGTCCTCTGGAACTGAAGCGTTCACGACACTGCGACTCGGCTGAGCTTGTCGAATACTCTATCGTCAAAACGTTAATCAAACCTAAAGCTTTTGTTGATTTCCAACAAACGTGCCTAGGATAAGGGGGTAGTAATCTCGCCCACCACCTTGCTATTGGGGGTCAAGACTATCTCTATCTGGATGAGCAGCAACGCTCTGCCTCTGCGTGGATCGTCTTGTTAGCTAAACCCTACCTTCAGTTTTCGCAGTGTAGATGTCGCCCAAGGCGAGAAGAGAGGATTTTATGGATAGAATTGATTGCCAGACTTTGCAAAAACAAGTGCAAGCGCTTTGTGACAAAGTTGACACCTTACAAACCATTGTTTGCGAACTCCGGACTTGCTCAGATGCCCCTCACATCGATGCCATCAACCATTGCCATCGTCATGACCCTCCTGAGCCTAAATCCTTTCTCCCCCATGCCCCCACCAGAGACTCAAGCTGGGAGATTTCCAAGGCGGCGTTGGTGGACATCGATGATTATGCGACTGTCCCCCACTATCTGACCCATAAAGACATTATTAAAGACGACGAAGCCTCCTTGTCATTGTGGCCCCACACCGAAAGCGTCAGTATGACCCCAGACATACAAATTCGTCGTTTGACGGCTCAACTAACAGCAGCTTATCATCGGATTGCGGCTCTAGAAGAACAAATTATTGCCCAACGCCATCACCCGTTGTCCAGCTTTGATGGCTCAAGCTGACGAAGGCTTTTCGGTTTGCTAGCATTGTCAAGCAACCTAAGAATACCTAACGTTTCTGTTTGCCCCAATCTATTAAGACATTAAACTAGGTTCTACCGTCTGACTTGCTAGTGATATTGCAAACAATACAGGGACTCATTCAACGATGGTGGTCAGAGTTTAACCTCCAAACCCGTCTCATGGCGGCGGCGACCCTGGTCGTTTCACTGCTGATGAGTGGTTTGACTTTTTGGGCGGTCAATACCATTCAACAGGACGCCCAGATGGTTGATACGCGCTTTGGTCGCGATGTGGGTTTATTGCTGGCGGCCAATGTGACGCCGATGATTGCAGATAATAATTTGACGGAAGTAGCGCGTTTTTCCAGCCGCTTTTATGAAAATACAACCAATATCCGTTACATGATTTATGCCGATCCTGCCGGCAAAATTTTCTTTGGGATCCCCTATTCTGAGGAAGTGGTCAAAAATTCATTAACGTTGGAGCGCCGCATTGAGCTACCGCAAGCAGATTTAGTCAATACGAATAAGCCCTTTGTGCGACAGCACCATACCCCCAATGGGGATGTGACGGATGTGTTCATTCCCTTGCAATATCAGGGAAAACATTTAGGTGTATTGGCGTTGGGGATTAATCCCAACCCAGCGGCGGTGAGTTCTTCCAATCTGACGAGGGATGTGACGATCGCCGTCTTTATTTCTATTTGGGTGATGGTGATTTTAGGCGCAGTTTTCAATGCATTAACGATTACCCAACCGATCAAGGAATTATTGTTGGGGGTCAAAAACATTGCGGCTGGTAACTTTAAGCAACGTATTACCCTTCCCTTTGGGGGGGAATTGGGAGAATTGATTGTTAATTTCAACGAAATGGCCCAACGCTTGGAGCGCTACGAAGCCCAAAACATTGAAGAATTAACTGCAGAAAAAGCCAAATTAGACACCTTAGTTTCCACAATCGCCGATGGTGCCATATTGGTAGATACTAATCTACAATTGTTATTGGTTAATCCCACCGCCCGCCGTCTATTTTCCTGGGAAAATAAGCCCATTATTGGCCAAAACCTCCTCGAAAATTTACCGCCAGAAATTACTGCCCAATTGACCCAACCCCTGCGGGAATTAGCCGCTGACCAGCCCTTACCCTTTTTGACATCGGACAGTTCCCCCCCCCTTCCCGAAAAACACTATGCCCCGGAAGAGTTTCGCATTACCCTGAGTCAGCCGGTCTCCCGTACTATTCGTTTAATGCTGACCCAGGTTTTTGATCAAACCCGTGAAAACCTGCGCGGCATCGTGATGACGGTGCAGGATATTACCCGTGAAGTGGAGTTAAACGAGGCGAAAAGTCAATTTATCAGTAACGTTTCC
Organism: Cyanobacteriota bacterium; assembly: GCA_041164125.1. GTDB lineage: Bacteria > Cyanobacteriota > Cyanobacteriia > Cyanobacteriales > Microcystaceae > Synechocystis. The sequence continues at coordinate 5,862 of JBEAQB010000243.1, read as the reverse complement.
CATGAATTAAGGACACCTTTATTTAATATAAAATCTTTTATTGAAACCCTGAGTGAATTTGGGGAAAATTTAACCGAAATAGAACGGCAAGAATTCCTAGAGACTGCCAATAAAGAAACCGATCGCCTGAGTCGTTTAGTTAATGATGTTTTAGATTTATCCCGTTTAGAATCGTCGAAAATCTATCAGCTAGAGGCGGTGGATTTACATCAGTTAATTGAGCAGAGTTTACGCACCTATCAACTCAATGCCAAAGACAAACAACTGGTTTTAGCGCAGAGGATTGATGACAATTTGCCCTTGGCACTCGGTAATTATGATTTGCTTTTACAAGTCATGACCAATTTGATTGGCAATTCTTTAAAATTCACACCGGCTGGCGGTAAAATTCTGATTTGTGCCTATGCTTTATCGCCCCATGCTGATGATCATCACAGTCAGGATCAGGCGGCTTTACTGAGAGTAGAAATTGCCGATACCGGCATTGGCATTGATCCCGAAGATCAAGCGGCGATTTTTGATCGCTTTTACCGAGTCGAAAATCGAGTTCATACCCTCGAAGGGACTGGCTTAGGACTATCAATCGTTAAAAACATTATTGCCAAACACCAGAGTCAAATTCATTTGGTGAGCGAAGTAGGGATTGGGACAACCTTTTGGTTCGATTTAGCCGTATATCAATCCTCCTTGACCGTGGTGGGTTAGTCAGAGTGAGGCAATGACTCAATGGCGGCGATCGCCAATTGACCGTTAGGGGAAGTCGCAAAGCCCAAAAAAGCTGCTACCTGGGACGACGGCGGGGTTTTGTAGACGTAATAAAGTTGGTGACGCAGGGAATAGTCTGGATCCATTGGCAACGCGTCCTCTATGGGCAATATTCGAGCGGATTGTTGCCAGTCCCCCTGCCCGTAGGTGGCATAACTAATGCCGTCATGCCCTAAAGCCCGCATCATCGGTGTGGTGGCATCCCGGTCTAGGGTTTGGACGTTACTCCCCTGGCCAAAGGCGTGCTCCTGGAGTCCTAAACGTTGGAAAAGTTGCCGGGTGACACTTTCCGAGGGACGATTAATCACGTTAATCGCTTGATTAGGCCCCCCCACCTGGGACCAATTAGTAACCTGACCCGCAAAAATAGCCTGTAACTGTGACAGGGTTAAACTGCCCTGGAACGGATTCGCCTCCCCCACAATCACGGCGATCGCCTCATTGGCAATGGGGATGGCAACCAATCCCTGCTGTTGTTCTTGGGGCGTTAACGGACGGGAACTGGCGGATAAATCGACTTCCCCGCGCAATAGCCGGACAATGCCGCGGTCACTGCCCTGGGCCTCAGTTGCCACCACGGTGCCGGGATAGGTTTTCTGAAATGTTGTTTTTAACGCTTCATTGATATCGACCATACTGGTGGAACCATCAATGTTAATCGTCATTCCCGCTGCCACCTGCTGCGGTTCTGTAAATGTCGTGTTGACCTGAGGGGAGGGCGGCGGCGGTAACAGTTCTTTGTCTCCATGGTCTTGGTTCTGGCTCAGGGGGGGACTGGCGGGATCGTCCCCTTGCCACCGATGCCATAACCACCCCCCTCCCCCCACAATGATCACCCCGGTCATGGCTAAGGTAGCCAGTAAAATTGCTGCTTCTGGTTTCTGAGACATGACAGACCTTTTCTCCCCTGGGTTCGGATGACGATTGTCGGGCTATTGATTGCCGAGGATGAAGAGACTGATCAGGGTGCCACTGTTCCATAAACTATGCAGGGTCATAGAGGCAACGAGATTGCGGGAACGGCTATAAACCACCCCCAACACGCAGCCTAAAACAAGCAGAGGCAGCACTTCCGACAAATTCAAATGGGCGATCGCAAACAGGAGGCTACTGGCTAAAATGGCCAACCAAACAGGAAAGTAGCGGGTTAAGGACGGTAACAAAAAGCCGCGAAAGATCAGTTCTTCAAACAACGGCGCTAGGACAGCGGCCGTAAAAAAGAAAATGCCCAATACGAGCCAATTTTGGGACTCCAAGGCCAGGGAAAGTAATGGGTTGCTGCCCCCTTGCCCCTGCCAAATTTCCTGATTGAGCAGGGAAATTAACACCACTAAGGGTAAGGCGACGAGGTACCCCCCCCCTCCCCAGAGAAGGGCTGGCAGGGAAAAACTGACCTTGAACCAGTCAGCCGGCAAGGGTCGAAAGGTTCGTAACGAAATGGCTAATACCCCAATCCCCCAAACGGCGATCGCGGTGTAGGTTCCCAGGACATAAACAGCTTTACCCACCAACGTTAAACCACTGACCTGGAGGGGTAACAATCCGATCGCCACGGGTAAAAGGATCTGACTGGAGAAGAAGAACCCCACCACCAACACTTGCCAAATGGTTTCCCAAGCCCAGGGGGTTACCCATTTTGTTTGGGCATTGGTCGCTAAAATCGCGTTTTCGCGCCGCAAGGCCCATTGCACCAATAGGCCCACTAACAATAACAGCCCTATGCCTCCCCCCAACAGCGGTAGGCTATTCAACAGACCCAGTTTTAATAGTGCTTGCTGGGCTTGGGTTTCCATCGTTTGCGCCAGGGTTAAACAGGCCGCAGTTTCACAGGCTTGGGCTTGATCCTGAATATTGGCCTGACGGCGATAAAGACGATCTAAGGCCTGCCACTGGAACCAGCCCGATAGCTGGTCTTGAATTAGGGTTTCTGCCTTAGGGAGGAGCGGTTGGTTTTGATAAAGGGCCAGCAACAGTCGGGCCAGAGCTTTTTCCGTGTCAGCCCCGCCCTGATTGAGCACAGTTTGCCAGGTTTGGACTGCCTGGGAAGACTGATTTTCGTGTTGTTGGATTAGGCCTAAATTCACATTGAGGCGATCGAGTTGGGTTTGATTGTTGGCAATAACCTGTTGTAACTGTTGGCGGTTAATGCTGCTATTGACCAACGCCTGGGACAGGTTTGACTCGTCTGTATTTTGCGCTAACGCTGTTAATTGACCTTCTAGTTTCTCCCCATAGGTCATTAACGCCATACGGGCAGATTCGTACTGCTTTAACCCTGTTGCATAGGGCTGACTGTCCAATAGGGCCGTGCGTAGGCTAGCCCCCAAGGACTCATCCACCGCTTTCCCTTGCCAAGCCGAGGCTTCTAGCAACAAATTGGTTTGGGAGAGTTCTAATTGGGATTGCACTTGGGGCTCTTCAAGGCTACCCACCAGGGAAAGAAAAAATGGAATCAGGGAAACAATCGTCAGTAAGGTGAGAATAAGGCGCTTCATAAAGCTTTGTACTAGTCAGCGAACCGAAACAGCAGGACTAAAAAAGAGGGTAAATTCCCCCGCTTGCCCCCGCCATTGTAAATCTTGGAGGGCTAACCGTTCTTGGGCGGCGGCATCTAGCAGTAAATAATTGCCCTGGTTTGCTAACTCCCGCAACCGATCATCATTCTCCGCCAACACTGGGCGATCGCCGTAGAAGTCCAAACTAGGGCGGCTATAGGCGAAGGCGGTATAAATCACCGTTTTGACCGGGGTATTTTGTTTAATCAATTCCCCCACCGGCGGCACTGCAAAGGCTTCATTGACTTCCCAATTCCACAGCGGCGAGATCATCAGGATCAATAACCCGCCATACAGGCCCCCCACCATGCCCCCCACAAAGCGAGGGGAGGCGCGAAAATACTGCCAAGTTCCGTAAGCCAAGCCGCCCGCTAGCACAATGGCGATTGCCGTAATTCCCCTTTGCTGTTCGCTAAATCCCAAATAAATCCCCGCAATCAACACGAAAACCATGGTTAATGCCAGTAAATAGCCAATTAATTTTGGGTAACGCTGTCGTGATTCTAAAGCCGTTAAATAATCGCCCCCCATCAACGCTAAAAAGGGATAACTGGGCAGCAAATACCAAGGCAATTTGGTGGTCATGGCGGACACGATCGCCAAAAAGCCCAACCCGAAACAGAGGCAAAGCTTAGCCCAATCCTCCCGCCACCGTTGCACGGTCATCCCCACTGCGGGAACCAGGAAAAATAACCAGGGGGCCGTATATTTGGCAATTTCTAGGAGATAAAACCAAACGGGGCCCGTATTGCCCTCCACCGCCGTGGCTAGGCGATCGAAACTCTGGGACTGGAAATGCACCTGCCAAAACATCTCACCGTAATGGGAACCCTGCAAGCCATACCACCACCACACCGGGGCAAAACCCAGCCATAAACCGAGCCAGAGTTGCCAACGTTTGAGTGATTTTCCCTCACCGATCCATACCCCTGCCAGCCCCAACAGTCCCCCTAGCACCAAAACAATGACTCCTTTACACAGGGCGATCGCCCCTAGCCCGACCCCGATACCCAGTAACCAACGGGGCTGTTTGCGACTTTTGAGTAAACAGAATAATGACCCTAACAAAAAAGTATTGATCATGCCGTCCAACATGGCCAGCCGTCCCAGCCGCGCCACTGGCAACAGGGTCAACAACATCACCGCACTGTATAACGCCGTTTTCCGTTCCGGAAACACCTCCCGCCCAATGCCATACAACAACGGTACGGCGATCGCTGATAACACCGCCATCGGGAAACGGGTGCTAAATTCATCAATGCCAAATAGTGAATAACTGCCACTGATCAGCCAAATGATTAACGGCGGCTTGAGCAAAAATCCTTGGCCATGGTAAGTGGGGAAGCGCCAATCTCCCCGCAAAAAAGTATCCTGGGCAACTGTGGCATAATACCCTTCATCGAAGTCCCTTAAGGGAACCGCGCCCAACCCCACTAGCCCCAGGAGTAAGGCGGCAGCTGTTAAACAAGCGATATTGCGGGCATCCGGGGAGAGAGCAGAAAATTTCAACGCTGATTCATCCAGTTTCGGTAATAATCATGGATCCTGTGGCCGCTGATAGATAGTCCTAGGTTTTGGCCTATTGCTTAGATACCCTTGTTAGATACCCTTTGCCACCCATCTCTAGTGCGACAAGCAAAATTTTTCCAGGGCCTGTTTCACCCCGTCCGCCTCCACGTCATCGGTCACCCAATCGGCGATCGCCTTAATGGGGTCGGGTGCATTCCCCATCGCAATCCCGGTGCCCGCGTATTTAATCATCTCAAGGTCATTGAAGTTATCCCCGATCGCCAAGACATTTTCCGGCTGTAGCCCCAGAATATCTTCCGCCAAATGTTGAATGGCTAACCCCTTGTTGGCCAAAGGATGGGTGATTTCAAAATAGATGTCGGTTGATTGGGTCAGATGAACCGCTTGGGGAGAGTACTGTTGTCGGAGGTCAGTGATCAAGGCTTGGATCAGTTGATGATCGGGACTGATCGCGAGGAGTTTAACGGTGCCCTGCTCAATCATAATCCGTAAGTCGCCAATCGCCTGAGCGTTCATCCCTGAACGTGCCATATACCGTTCTGTTTCCGGCGTGATTTCACGCACATACAGTTGATCATTATGGTAGCAATGGACTTCAAGGAGATGGTACAAGTCGGGACGTTCAAAATAGGCCAACATTTCCAGGGCGATCGCCGTGGGTAAAGACCATTGCCGCAACACATCTTGAGTGTGGGGATGTTGGGTTAAGGCGCCATTGTAGGCGATTAACGGTAGGGTCGATTGGATCTGCTCGTGAAACCGTAAGGCCGATCCAAACATGCGCCCGGTTGCCAGGGCCACCGCTATCCCCTGGTCTTGAACCCGTTGAATGGTTTGCAGCACCGCTGGTCTGACGTGGTTGTCCACCCCGGCGATCGTGCCGTCAATATCGAGCACTACTAGTTCAATGGCCACGTGAAAATTTTACCCCCCAAATTTGCTCCCAATTATGCCATGACCCCGGTGGCTTGAGGGTATGTGCCGATACGGCAGAGGCTTGAACGATGCAAGG
>JBEAQB010000242.1:0-7222 GCA_041164125.1 Cyanobacteriota bacterium | reverse complement strand
TCAATAGCTTTATGAGCGATTCTGACATCATTACAGTCAAGTCTTTGAGAATAAACGTTTCAACGGCGATTGAGTTGGTTATCTCTTACCTTCACAGGGATGGGCTGATGGGCGGGCGCTGCGTGAAGTTTGTCAAGCATTAGCACGCCTAACACCAAAATGGAAAAAACAACGACTAACATGGCAAACACTTTGTAAATTTATGTTAACAATCCTAGCGGCTCTTCTCAGGATTGACAAGGGCAGGCTTGAGCGTGTTGCGGTTAGTCCCAAGGGAGATGGGCGACGACAAGGGCGTCAGTCCTCCGTGATTGCTATTGCCTTAGCCGGGGGCCGGTATTTGATCAAATTTTTGCCAAAATTCTAATGAGCACTGTCCCCTTGCCAATCTAGTTTAATCATTTCCTGTAATTGCCGTAATTCATCTCGATGGGCGGTAACGGTGAGAGGATACTGTCCTGGGTGATCGGGCTGGTCTGGATCACCAACTTCAAGTTTGATGCTTTCGACCCGTTGGGCATTGCGCCAATAAAAGACCCCTGCCACGGGGGCAAGCCAGAGGAGAAAAAAGTAAATGACCCCTCCTTTTGGTAACAAAATTGAGAGCACTAACGCTAAACACAACAATCCCAAGGCGGCGAGTAGGCTCAGAAACACCGCGAGAAAGGGACTAGCTTGCACGTTGCCCTCAAAGCTAACCCGTTGTTGTACGGGATCAACGTGGGTAATGCGATAGGCTCGGCGCGTAAAATGAGTTTTGACCTCATCTAAAATGCCGTTCTCCGCATTATCAATCCAGGCACACATGGTTTGGGTCCGGTCTTTAACGGAGGCGCGGATAAAAAACACTAAGCCAATCAGGGAAAAGAGGGTAAACAGTAGTGTCGAGCCTATAACTGGAACGTCCATGACAGAAAATAATCTCAAAATATTAAAGTAACCTAGGCGCTAAAGCGGTTAATTAACAGGGCGAAACTCTTGGAAAAATGTTTGGCGAGCTTGTCGGGTGTGTTCAGCGGGATCGCTCAAGTTCCATAAACTTTCATAGAAAAAGTAGGCAACACCAGCAAAACCGTTCTTCTGGACCCATTGGGTTTGGCTTTGGAGGCGATCAAGCGGTACAGAACGATTCTTTAAGCCGGATAAAATACCGATCACAACAGGAATTTGTTGTTTAACCTGCTGAACGCTAGGATCGGTCAGTTCCCGCTCAAAGGCGGTTTGTGTATCTCGGTAAATTTGTAGGACTAATTGATCCATCAAGCCCCTTTCCTGCCATTGTTGCCAGTCGGCTAAAAAGCAATGTTTAGAAAAGGTTTGGGGGTTGGGAGAAACAGAAACGATTAGGTCAGGTTTAGCAGCTTTGAGGGTTTGCACCAGGGTTTGTAGGTAGGCGGTAATTTGCTCTGATCGCCAATGAGTCCAGGTCTGCCAAGCGGGATCAGTGCTAACACAGTTCTGGTTAGGATCGAGGGGCGGCGGTGGCGGTGGATTTAGCCCAGTTTCTTGACGATAGCGAGCGACGGTGAGGGGATCGTAACCTAGGCTGGAGGGATAGCCAAAGTGATCATCAAATTGAATGCCATCTACATCATAGTGGGTGATGATTTCCAAGGCTAGGGCGGTAATTAAGGCTTGTACGTCCGGTTGCAGGGGATTGAGCCAGACCCGGGGGTGTTTTTTGCCCTCCAACCAGATGGTTTCCCCCTGGGCATTGTGGGTTAACCAGTCGGGATGGGCCTTGACCCATTCACTGGCAGCTGGGGCCATAAAGCCAAATTCAAACCAGGGGATCACCTGTAAGTTCTGGGCTTTGGCTAAGGCAATCACCTCAGCCAAGGAGTCCCTGCCTTGCAAACCGGGATGGGGATCTTGGGGTTGGTTAAGGAAGTCTGTGGCGACTTGACTGGGATAGAGGGTATGTCCATCGTTCCACACCGTCGGGTAAAGGGTATTGAAATTGGTGGCTTTTAGGTCGGCGATCGCCGTTTTGAGGTGGTCGGCATCATATAAAACGTTGCTATCCACATTGGTGAGCCAAACCCCCTGGATGGTAAAGGGAAAGGCCGGACCAAGGTCAAAGGGACGAGTCGGGAGGACAAAAACCGGACTTAAAACCGTTAGCAGTCCCAGCAAAAAAAGACCGAGTTGTTTAAAAAGAGGTTTGACCATCAGCAATTCCAAATTCGGAACGATTTTGCGTCGTTTCAGCGATCACTTCAATTGTCAAGAATTGTACAACCCTCTTGTTATAAGGCTTCTTATGTCATGAAACCTTAAAATTGGAATTGCTGTTTGACCATAGTCCCATTTTGCTTTGTGAGCTACCTACTCTCATCCTCTCCTTGGCCAGGAGACGGCTTGTGAGGATTGTCGAACGAAATACCTGTAGGAAGGGGGAGAGACATCAGCCTTCATCCTCAAACTTATAACCTAAGCCAATCACTGTTTTAATAAACGTCGGATTAGCGGGATCGGGCTCAATTTTTTTCCGTAGGCGACGAATGTGGGTATCCACCACCCGTTCATCCCCAAAAAAATCATTGCCCCACAATTTATCAATTAATTGACTGCGATGCCATACCCGCCCCGGATAACTCATAAAGGTGGCCAGCAAATTAAATTCCAAACTGGTTAATTCCAGCAGTTCTTCCCCTGTCCCGAGGCGCCGCTGGGCCTGGTGTTGGTCTAAATCCACTTGAAAATGGGAAGTCTGATAAATTTGCCCCACGGTTTCCCCCTGCCGTAACTGTCGCCGCAGCAGGGCCCGCACCCTAGCGACTAATTCCCGGGGACTAAAGGGTTTAACCAGATAATCATCGGCCCCAGTGGACAACCCAATAATGCGATCAAGCTCCTCTCCTTTGGCCGTCAACATCAAAATAAAGGGATCTTTCGGCCCTGGCTGTTGACGAATGCGGGTACAGACCTCTAGTCCATCCAACCCTGGCAGCATCAAATCTAAAATAATGACGTCCGGCTGTCGATCTTTAAACTGCTGTAACGCTTGCAGCCCGTCCCCCGCTACTTCACAGCTAAACTGTTCCCGTTCCAAGGTTTCTCGGATTAACTGGGCAATTTCCCGATCATCCTCCACAATCAAAATTTTCATCTGGTTAAGTCCCTAAACAGATTCCTTGGCAGCTAAACACCCTAATCCTAGGCAAAGTAACGCGTTAACCCCTAAAAATCCGGTGGCGATCGCCCCGGGGGCAATCAACCACAGCGGCTCTTTGAGAATAGCGGCCCCGGTCAAGAATGTTGCTGTCCCCAGACTCAGCCCGATCGCCCATTGTTTACCGCTAGGATTGCCCAACAGTAGAATTAATAAGCCAATGGGGAGCAAGGCACTGGCAAAGAACGGATTTAGCAGAGTTGTGCCCTGAATGCTGTTACCTAATTCCGGTAGGGAACTGCCCAAGGCTCGAAAGGGCCATTGGGGTAAATCAAAGATGTAGAGTCCTTGGAAAAAAAACAACCCACCACTGCCGAAAATTAACCCCCCATTGAAGGGCAGGGTCAGTTGCAGGGGTAGATAAATCCGCAACAATAAAACCAGTAAGTACGACCCCAGCACCATCGCCAGCTTAGGTAAAAAAGCCACCGCGCCGCCATCAAACCAAAAGATGGGGTTTAGGTAACCATTATCCCGTAACCACCGCATGAAATCTTGAAAGGAAACATGTCCTTGTTTAGCTTGTTTTACCGCTTCCCCGGCATTTAAATGCCCCGCCCCGTAGTAATTGAGACTGTCATCTGCCACGCGCCGCGCCGATCCCTTAAGAATTTTCAACACCTCCTCTGGATAAGACACCGCCGCGACCGTTAAGCGGTTGGCCTGACTCTCAGGTAACCCCACCTTGGCCTGTTGTAATTGTACTGATTGAATTAACGCCGCCGTCCCCGCCACATGGGGAGCCGCCATACTGGTTCCCTGCATTCCCATCAAGACCGGCTCTAAGGTATCGGGATCGATGGTTTCCTGGAAAATTTTCCCCTCTTTTCCCTCTAAACTTCCCCCCGGTGCCGCAATGTCCACGCCTGCGCCGAAGTTGGAATAACTGGCTTTGTTGCCCGTAGCATCGGTAGCTGCCACACTAATGACTTTGGGATAACGCCCCGGATAGGCCGCAGCATTTTGTCCTTCGTTCCCCGCCGCTGCGATAATCACCACCCCTTTGGCATAGGCATAATCAATGGCGTCCCGGAGGGTTTTACTTTCGCCGCCCCCCCCCAAACTCATATTGATTACCGTGGCACCGTTATCTGCTGCATACATAATCGCTTCAGCAATATCGGCCACTGTGCCACCACCATTCTCCCCCAATACTTTAAGGGGCATAATTTTGGCTTGGTAGGCAATGCCCGCCACCCCATATTCATTATTTGTGGACTGGGCAATGGTTCCTGCCACATGGGTTCCATGGCCGTGACTGTCGCTGGTGTCGCGATTATCGTCCACAAAGTTATAGCCACTGACAAAGTCCGTTTTCCCTAGGTCGGGCACCCTGGTCACTCCCGTATCAATCACCGCAACGGTTACCCCGGCCCCCTGGCTGTTGTCCCAGGCCGACTCCATGGCGATCGCCCGGAGATTCCATTGTTTGTTATATTCTGGGTCATTGGGAACGTCCAAAGCTTGGTAAATATAATTGGGTTCAATGTAATCAACGTGATCCATCAAACCCGCTTTACGCAACTGCTTAACGGCTTGTTGAGTCCCCTCAACCGTATAGATGTAGTCATTGATTGAAAAAATGCTATTAAAATCCGCCGGCTTATTTAACATCCGATTGACGGACTGAATATCTGTGGTTAACGTCTCGGTGGGCAGATCGTCCTTAAAGTTAATAATGACGCTCTCAAAATTGCCCCGGTGGGCCAAGCTATGCTGGGAGAGGTAATTAGATAAAGCGAACCAAATGCCCGCGATGAAAAGGAGAGTTAAGAGGAAACGTTTCATAATGGCGGGGGGGGGACATTAGGCTTAAATCATGCCATGGATGGGGAATTAATCAAGGAAACAGGGCCGCGAAGATACCCTATTTTAGCTTTTCAATCAGAGTCTGCTGGGTAATAACAAGTTCCTGGGCGATGACGAGGGCTACCGCGTCCCATCAAGCTTGTGCGTATACTGGGGAACGTTGTCTCGGGAGCAATTGCCTCCTGATCAGTGACCGTTACCGTTAGCCCTGCCCATAAACTGCCTGTGATTTTTGAGCAAAGTATTGAAATTAATGCCAGTGCCACCGTCGTTGAGCGTTGTTTTACCGATCTTGGGTTGATGCATCAGTGGCTCAACCCCCTCTTGCGATGTGAACCCATGGGGGTCTGGTCGACGGCGGTCGGAGGACGGAGTCGCTTTGTCATTAATATTCCGATTCTACAACCCACCCTCAATAGTGTGGTGGTTCGGCGATCGCCGGGATTAGTGATTTGGCAATTTAGCGGCTTCTTTTCAGGGCGGGATCGGTGGGAATGCCACCCCATCAGCCAAGGTACTTATTTACTTAATCGATTTGAGTTTGTTATCCCTAACCCAATCGTTAGTTGGGGATTTCAACTCTTTGCAGCCAAACTAACCAGTGCCGATATGTGTGCTCAATTACGACGACTAAAGCAAGTCGCGGAACGGGAATATCTTAACAGTGGCGATTAGGATGATCCCCTTTAAGGCGTGGTGACCCCCATTGCCTGCCTGCAAAGCCGGTGATCCCCGGCGGTTACTCCCTATGGCAATCGCAGAAATTCCCCACCGCTTATTCCTGGTATTGCACCGTCAGGGTTGTCAAGAATTTCTGAAACGCTACTGATTTCTCCCCTAACTTCAGCAACAGTCGGCTATGACTTTTGACAATGTTAAACAACGACAAAATTGATTTTCACAATAAACCCTTAAGAATGGGGTCAAAACAGAGGTAAACGCTAACGAATACCGATTAAATCTTAAGAGATGATTAAGCCTTTTGGTTGTTTGTGGCAAATCCCCCAATCTTTGTATCATTTATTACAATTGTCAATAACAATAGCGATATTTTAGACAGGTAGATATTAAAAAAAGCTGAAGTTTTGGCGAAATATCAAAATCAATGACACAATTTTGTCACAAGGAATTGATTGCAATGACAAGAACGTCACTATTTTAATGCCAGAGTTTTAGTCCGCTGGGTCTTCATCGGCATTGTCTTCTGGATTTCGCCCTCGTTGACTCTCCTTGACGCTTCCCCCTCGGAAATTCGGAGTTTATTGCCCCCGGGTTAGCAAAATCGAGGCGGGAGTAACCTGATCACCCCCTTGCTTTTTCCTGTTTATTCCCCACCCATGAGCGATATTTCCACCGCGACGATGACCGATGCCATTGACAATGAGAGGATGATCGATGCTCTTGTGAGTGTTGAATCCGTCCCCATTGAGTTTTCGCCAGCGGTGGCGAAAACAATGGCAGGTTCTGATAAGCCTGAATTTAATAAAGCCGTGAGTGAAGATACTGTCGGTGCATTTTTTAAGGAGATGGCCCGCTATCCCTTGTTGAGTGCGGCCGAAGAGGTGGAATTAGCTCAACAGGTACAATTACTAGTCAGTGCGGAAGAAACCCGCCAACAGTTACAGGAAAGTCTGGGGCGACGCCCCTCCCAACAGGAATGGGCGGAGGCGATGAATTTCGACCAGGTTAGGCAGTTAGATATATGGCTTTACCAACTTAGGGCGGCTAAACGGCGGATGATTCGGTCTAACTTACGCCTAGTGGTTTCCATCGCCAAACGCTATCTAAATCGGGGGGTTCCTTTTTTAGACCTCATCCAGGAAGGGGCGATCGGTTTGAATCGGGCGGCGGAAAAATTTGATCCCGATAAGGGGTATAAATTTTCCACCTATGCCTACTGGTGGATTCGTCAAGCCATCACCCGCACCATCGCCAACGATGCTCGCACCATTCGTTTACCGATCCATATTGTTGAAAAGCTCAACAAACTCAAAAAAGCCCAACGAACCCTGAAGCAAGAGCTCAAACGTAATCCCAGTGAAGAAGAATTAGCTGTGGCGTTGGATATTCCGGCGGGTCAATTACGCCATCTGTTGCAACTGCGTCGTCAATCCCTCTCTTTGAATCACCGTGTGGGTAAGGGGGAAGATACGGAATTGGTGGAACTTCTCGAAGATCAGGACTTACAACTGCCGGAAGACCTCATGAATGAGTCAATGTTGCGGCAGGAAATTTTTG
>JBEAQB010000241.1:0-11257 GCA_041164125.1 Cyanobacteriota bacterium | reverse complement strand
AGGGGACGACTGTGGGATAATAGCAGCCATAATAACTAACCCTATCAAGGAGCAAACCATGACCGCTGAAAGTATGTTAGCCAATGGCGCATTTATTTTGATGGGCTTAACCCTTGTGGGTCTAGCCTGGGGATTTGTGATTATTAGACTCCAAGGCAGCGAGGAATAATCCATCGGCGATCGCCGCTCTCCCCAACCCCCTCAAAGGTTAAGCTGGAATCATGCTGCGTTTGAGGTATTAGCCATGTCTGCGATCGCCCCTCAGATTGAATTTTTTGAAGGACTGCCGGAAACCCTGACGAATGTCAGCCTACGTCGGAGCAAACTATCAAACACCCGTAATGTCCTGTTGACGTTTCAAAGCTTGAAAGCCCTGGAAAAATTTCAAAGTTTCACCAAGCAATTCACCGGCAATCTCAGGTTAGTAGACGAAGAAGGGACAATTGCCGTTGAACCCTCTTCCCTCCGCATTATTTGGGGAGGCGATGAAGGAGATGATTTGCAGAGAGTAGAATGCGGATTTGAACTCGTGCGCGATGATCATTGGGAACGGTTTATGCGTTTTATGGAACGCTATGCCGCAGCCAATGGCATGGAATATCAAAGCAAAAAAGCGTGATCCCCGGGGTGAGCTATCGGGGAAATAATTTGCTATCGTCTAACGTAAAGCTTTTTTAAACGTTATCAAACGTCTTTGGGTAATGTCACAAACCGCCCTGACCCCTCAGGAAACTCGTAACGACGATCTAGAGCAATTATTAGCCATCCTGCCCCATGCCATTCAAGCAACCCTCCATCACCATCCCCAACGTCAACAACTGATTGAAGTGGTGATGGATCTAGGGCGATTGCCCGAAGCCCGTTTTCCCGGATCGGCAGTTTATTTAGGAGAAACGCCGATCACCAAGGAAGACCTGCAATATGCAATTGATCGGGTGGGGATGTTTAGTAGTGATAATCGGGCCGGCATTGAACGAACCCTGCACCGCATTAGTGCCATTCGCAATCGCACTAACGAAATTATCGGCTTAACCTGTCGGGTGGGACGGGCCATATTTGGCACCATTAGCCTGATTCGGGATTTGGTGGAAACGGGGCAATCGTTGTTGTTACTCGGTCGACCCGGGGTAGGGAAAACCACCGCGTTACGGGAAATCGCCCGGGTGTTAGCCGATGACTTCCATAAACGGGTGGTGATTATTGACACCTCCAATGAAATTGCCGGGGACGGTGATATTCCGCACCCAGCGATTGGGCGGGCACGACGGATGCAGGTGGCCCAACCAGAATTACAGCACCAGGTGATGATCGAAGCGGTGGAAAACCACATGCCAGAGGTCATTGTCATTGATGAAATTGGCACCGAACTAGAAGCACTTGCAGCCAGAACGATCGCCGAACGGGGGGTTCAGTTGGTGGGAACGGCCCACGGTAATCAGTTAGAAAACCTCATTAAAAATCCCACCCTGTCGGATCTGATCGGTGGCATTCAAGCGGTAACCTTGGGGGATGAAGAGGCCCGACGACGAGGCTCCCAAAAAACGGTTCTCGAGCGCAAAGCCCCGCCCACATTCACCATGGCCGTAGAAATGCTGGAGCGACAAAAATGGATCGTTCATGCTGATGTCGCCATGACCATTGATCATCTATTACGGGGTAAAGCCCCCGCCCAGCAGTTGCGCTTTGTCGATGACCAAGGGGAAGTGCAGGTCAATGCTGTTGAACCGGCTTTACCCGACCTGGGAGCCCCATTTCCCCCCTATCATTCCGCCGCTGTGGTGCCCCTGGGGGATCGTCCAACCGGCTTGCGGGCCTCCGGCCGCATGAAGCCCCTGCCGCCTAACCCTGAGCAGACACAGGATTTTGAACAGTTATTGGAACAATCGTGGCAACACTGGGAGGGGGAGGCCAAGGTTCGGGTTCCAGGGCCTAGCGGCGAAGATTTACCCGTTTATGTTTATCCCTATGGTGTTGGGCGATCGCAGTTAGACCAGGTCATTGAAATTTTACAGTTACCCATTGCCATTACCAAAGATCTTCACCAAGCCGATGCGGTGTTAGCCCTTCGTTCCCACGCCAAAAACAACCAAAAATTACGGCAAATGGCTAAGGGCATTCAAATTCCCATTTATGGGATTAAATCCAATACCATTCCCCAAATTAGCCGTACCCTCAAACGCATATTGGGGATGGATGAACCCCAAAAAGAGGCGGCGGATTTACGCCTATATACCCGCAAAGGTGACAACGATGAGCTCGAAGCCTTAGAAGAGGCCCGTCTTGCCGTGGAGCAAATTGTTATTCCCACCGGCCAACCAGTGGAGCTATTGCCCCGCTCCGCCTATGTTCGCAAAATGCAGCATGAATTAGTAGAACATTACCGTTTGCAATCCGATAGTTTTGGGGACGAACCCAACCGTCGTCTCCGGATTTATCCCGCTTAATTCTTTGGGGAATGCCATGGCTCGTCTGAATCTCCTTGATGCTCGTACAACCAATTTTGGGGAGTTAATGGGTAATGGCAAAATCTACCATGTTCCCCTTTTTCAGCGGGATTATGCCTGGCAAGAAGAAAATTGGGAAGATTTATGGCGTGATAGTGCGGCCCTGAATAAAACCCCAAACAGGAGTCATTATTTAGGCGCCATTGTCTTACAAAACTCTCCAGATTCCGACAAACAGTTTACCCTGATTGATGGTCAACAGCGGCTAGCCACCCTCAGCATTCTGGCGATCGCCGTTATTGACCACATCCATCAGTTAGGGGTTAACAACATTGAGCCAGAGGCAAACCAAGCTCGCCGAGAAATTCTAACACGCACCTATCTGGGCGATCGCGATCCCCGTTCCCTGCGCTACTCTAGCAAACTCTTTTTAAATGAAAATAACAATGACTTTTACCAAGGAAATTTAATTAACCTACGCCCTCCGTTGAATTTTCGGGCCTTAACGAAATCGAACCAATTATTGTGGCAAGCCTTTCAATACTATTCTGATCGATTAACCCAGGATCAGAATTTTCAGTGTAACGGCGAAGCCTTAGCGGCTTTTCTGACGGAAACGATCGCCCAACGATTATTATTTATTCAAATTAATGTTGAAGATGAGTTCAATGCTTACACCGTTTTTGAAACCTTAAATGCCCGGGGCACTGAATTAAGTGCGACGGATTTATTGAAAAATTATCTATTTTCCCTGTGTCGTGGTCCCGATGATTTAGTGGCGGCCCAGCGACAATGGCGGCAAATTATTAACACAGTACAGATGGAGCAGTTTCCTGAATTTCTTCGGTGTTACCTAAGTTTGCAACAGGGACGGGTTAGAAAACAACGGTTGTTTGCCATCGTGCGAGAGTGGGTGCAGACCCCCCAACAAACCTTTGATTTGCTCGATCAATTAGAACAATATGGGGCGTTATTCATCGCATTAGGCAATCCCTACGATGAATTTTGGCGAGATACCCCGGCCAATCTTCCTTATTTACAAGAATTGCTGTTATTCAGAACTCACCACCCCTATCCCACGCTTTTAGCCGCCTACCAAAAATTTTCCCCAGAGGATTTTACCCGTCTTTTAAAACTGGTGTGTGTGATTTCCGTTCGCTATACCGTGGTGAGTCAACTTAATCCAAATGTCTTGGAAGCTCTCTACAACACAACGGCGATCGCCATTATGACGGGAGACATTACAACGCCTCGCCAAGTTTTTGAACAATTAAAGTCGGTTTATGTGAGAGATGAAAAATTTGCCCAGGATTTTTCTTTGTTAGCGATTCCCACCAAGGGACAGGGCAAAAAGATGGTCCGTTATATTTTGGCTAAGCTAGAAACCGATGCGGCCCGGCGAGAAACCGGTGAAGATAGTTTTTCCATTGAACATATTTTGCCGGAAGCGTCCGGGGAACATTGGCAGCCGTACTTTACCGATCGCCAGCGGGAAGAAATGGTTTATCGATTGGGTAATTTAACCCCTTTGGAACCGTCTTTAAATCGTCAACTGGGTAATGCAGACTATGGGCGAAAACAATTAGAATATCAACGCAGTGTGTTTCAATTAACCCAAGGAATTATGGCGGAAGATTGGACACCCCAAGCCCTCGTGAGTCGCCAACAATCCTTGGCCCAGCGGGCCGTTCATATCTGGCGGTCTGATTTTGAGTAGGTAATTTTTCATATTGATTGGATGATCAGACAATGCCTCAATTCAGCGAAAATTCACCGCCCAAAAATGTGATTATTGTCGGGGCATCCGGGGGCATTGGTTTGGGCTTTGTGCGCTATTTTCTGCACCAAGTCCCCTTCCCGGTCAACATTTGGGCTACCTATCGCCATCCTAGTCCAGCGTTGGAAGAACTCCGTCAACAATGTGAACCACGTTTGACATTAATTCCCTTGGACATTACCGACGCTGAACAGATTGAACAGTTTAGCCAGCAACTGGGAAAAACCCCCGTCCATTGGCTGATTAATTGTGTGGGCATTTTGCACGTCGGCGATCAACCACCGGAAAAAAGTTTGCGGCATCTCAACCCGGAACAACTCCAGCGCTATTTTGCAGTTAATACCATTGGCCCGATGCTGTTAGCCAAGTATTTTTTACCCCATTTCCGCCATGGGGAACCCAGTATTTTTGCCACCCTTTCCGCTAAGGTGGGCAGCATTGGCGATAATCACTTAGGGGGGTGGTACGGTTATCGGGCCTCTAAAGCCGCGTTGAACATGGCGTTGAAAACCACGGCGATCGAATACCGTCGGGTCGCACCCAATAATGCGGTGGTGATGCTCCATCCGGGCACAACAGATACAGGGTTGTCGAAACCGTTCCAGAAAAATGTGCCCCCCGAAAAACTCTTCAGTGTTGATCGCACCGTGACTCAATTAATGGCCATCTTGTTACAGGTGACACCGGCGGATAGCGGCAGTTTTTACAGTTGGGACAGGTCGTTATTGCCGTGGTAAGGGGTTGCCCAAAAGATGGGGATTTACTCCCACTCGGGATATTGTTCTGGGGCCTTACCCTTGGATGCCAAAATTTCACCCACCGGTTCTCCTTGTCTCGGTTTAGCGGTTAGGGGTTCTAGGCTCTCTAACTGGATAGTAAATCGCCAATCATCCCCGAAATCAAACAGATATTTCATTTTATCGCCAACTTTCAAGGGTAAATCACCAACTTTAACCTGATCAGTCGGGGGCATTTGGGGGCCGCGATCAAATAAGCCGCCTTCATAGTAGGGATGATAAATTTCAACTTTCTGACCCGCCTCGTTTTGGTAGGTAAAGCAATGGAGGTGATCGTTGTCAAAATTGACGGATTTTAAAATAAGTAGGCTCAGATCATAGAGATTGGCATCCCCGGCGATCGCCAGTTTGCGCCAAATCTTACCGAGACTGACTTTAAAAATATGGCGATCGGGACGGAATTGAGTTTGTTCAAAGGTGAAATACTGTTGCCAATCTGGGAAGTAGGGTTGAAACGCGGGCTGGAGTTCGTTCAGGGGCAACGCTGGATTGTTTTCGGAGGACCAGATTAATTCCCGTTCAAAAAAGGTTTTTTTGAAAAGCGCAAAAATGGCATTACCTAGGGGCAAGGGAGTTACTTTTCTAATCCGCCACCCTTTACCGGCATCGGGTTTACCGGGGGTGATGCTGACCAAGCCAAACATTCCCATTAAGGCTAAGTTATAAAGTCTGGGCCAATAATTGAGATTCTGCTGCTCCACATAGCTTTTGATGGTTAGGGTTTGATTTTTTGATAAATGCCACTCCCAACCCCGTAGACAGGCATCGCCTTCAAGACGATCTCCTGAGCGATCATCTCCCAACAATTCGGGGGTTGCACGCACCAACCACGCTTCCAACAAAGCAAAATACTGTTCCGTGGCATTAAATTGTTGCCATTGTTGATAGCGTTCAGGGTCTAGTTTGAGGTAACTGGTTTTACCTTGGGTTTCCACGATCGCCAGCCGACTCGCCCGGAGCAACAGATATAGCCCATGAATATTGGGATAAGATTGTTGCAAGGGGCGTTTAAAGTCAACGTCAATGGGGTGACTGAGGCGTTGGTTAATGTCTCCTAATAACTTTTGGGAAATGTGATGACGTTTACCGCTGACCGTAATGTCCCCGGCTTCGACCATGGCTAGCATGGCGTGGAAATCGGCCAAAATTGTCCCCGGTGTGGTTTCGGTAATTTCCTGGGATTCCAGGGTGGCGATTGCCTCGGGGGAAAGGGGTTCCGCTAATTCGGAAAACTGATCAAAGGATTGAGGGGGTTGATCGAAACGGGTAAAGATACTTTGTCTGGCGATCGGTGCCTCCGGTGAAGGGGAATCAAAGAGGAGGGATTCGACGGGGGGCGGCTCGTCATCCGTTAGGACTGATCGTAGGAACTTAACCGGATCCACCTGGGACGCCAATTCCGGCGGCAACATATTCTGGATCATGCCGATCAGCGCTTTCACATCCTGGGGCCCTAATTCCTCGTCATCCTGGCGATCGGGAACGGGATTGTTCGGGGGAATAATGCTTGAGGGTTGAGCCAGTTGTTTGTTGTAATGCTCTTTGAACGCATCCAATCCGGCTTGGCTGGTCATATCAAACCCTTCTGCCATCCCCTGCAGGGCAAATTGTTTGGCCAATCCCCCCCGGGAATCATCACCCATCCATTCTGGAAACTTCGATTGAATTGATCGTAAATATTTGCGGATAGGACCGGCATTCCGGATTTTGTAGTTATCCTGCAAAAACTGCCAAAACGCTACCAATTCAGGAATCGCTTTCTCTGCTTTTTTGGGATTCGCCAAGATGAGTTTGCGGGGTAAAATCTGCTGCATTAGGGTTTTTGTGTCCCGCAGCGTCATATTTGGCAGGGTGTGTTCGAGGTAACTAAACCCCATTTCAATAAACGTGCCGATCCAGTAGCCCCCTTGGGGATGTTGTTTAACATGGGCCTGCCCGGCCTCCGACTCCACAAATTCATTGAGAGCACTTTTTATGTAATCTTCGAGGAGTAGATCAGCATCGTCGTAGGACAGGTTGTCCAGTTGGTGAAGGTTGAAAGCCATGGCAGGGCGATTGATGGATTGTTGAAGTCCTAGGGTTCATCATAACAAAGCGATTGATGCCCACTCCCGACAACGAGCAGCCATCAAACTGTAACCCCTATTCCCACTCGATGGTGCCAGGGGGCTTGGAGGTAATGTCATAAACCACCCGGTTAACGCCCTTGACTTCGTTGACCATACGGTTGGCAATGGCTTCCAAAATGTCGTAGGGAACCCGGGCCCAGTCGGCGGTCATACCATCTTCACTGGTGATGAACCGGAGGACGACAGGGTGGGCATAGGTGCGTTTATCCCCCATGACCCCCACGCTGCGGATGGGTAATAACACTGCAAAGGCTTGCCAATAGTCGTGGTAAATGCCCCGTTTAGAGATTTCGTCTCGTACAATAAAGTCCGCATCCCGCAGAATATTTAAGCGTTCTGAGGTGACTTCCCCAATAATGCGGATGGCTAACCCCGGCCCAGGGAAAGGGTGGCGGCGGACAATTTCTTCCGGTAAGCCAATGGATCGCCCTAGTTTACGGACTTCATCTTTGAACAGTTTCCGCAACGGTTCCACCAATTTAAAGCGCAGGTTTTTGGGCAGTCCGCCGACATTGTGATGGCTCTTAATTTTGACCGCTACCCGTTCGCCACTTTTCGGATCAATATTACTGTCAGCCGATTCGATGACGTCGGGGTAAAGGGTTCCCTGGGCAAGGTAATCAAACGGCCCTAGGCGATTAGATTCTTCTTCAAATACCTGGATAAATTCATGCCCGATGCGTCGTCGTTTTTCTTCGGGATCGGTGATCCCTTCGAGTTGTTTTAAAAACCGTTCCCGGGCATTGACATACTGCACTGGAATATGGAATTGATGATCAAAAAGTTCTACTAATCGCTCCGGCTCGCCTTTGCGCATAAAGCCTTGGTCGATGAACATACAGGTGAGTTGATCGCCGATCGCCCGATGGAGAAGAAAGGCGAGGGTGGAAGAGTCAACGCCCCCGGAGAGGGCCAATAATACCCGGCGATCGCCCACCTTGGCCCGCACCTCTCGAATGGATTCTTCAATAAAGGCTTCTGTGGTCCAGGTGGGTTCACACTGGCAGATGTGATAGACAAAGTTGCGGATGAGGGCAATCCCCCCCACAGAATGCACCACCTCTGGGTGAAACTGCACCCCGAATAGGGATCTTTGGTGGTCGGCGATCGCCGCACAGGGGGTATTGTCAGTGTGGGCAAGGATATCAAAGCCGGCGGGTAATTCCACACAGGAATCTCCATGGCTCATCCACATCGTTGATCCCGTTTCTACATTAGTCAGTAAGTCGGTCGGATCATCAATCACTAAACTGGCTTTGCCGTACTCCCCCCGCTTGGCCCGTTCAACTCGACCGCCCAATTGTTTGACCATTAATTGCATGCCGTAACACACCCCGAGCACCGGAATGCCTAGGTGAAAAATAGCCGGATCACATTGGGGCGCGCCGTCATCGTACACTGAACTGGGGCCTCCAGAAAGAATAATGCCTTTGGGATTCAGCGCTTGCAGCTGGTCGACAGGGGTACGGTAGGACAACACCTCGGAATACACCTCTGTTTCCCGGATGCGGCGGGCAATCAGCTCAGAATATTGGGAACCAAAGTCGAGAATAACAATGATTTGGCGGTTTAACTTATTGGACATTTCTGAGGTGAAAATAGGGTCAGACGCGGCGGTTTGGGTCGGAGTTTCGATAGTCACGGCGATCGGCGTTCAAGAATGTGTGGTGCAAAAAATAAGAGAATTAAATAATAATGAAGATATTGGCAGGATTAAATAACACCCCCACCGCCCTGGCAAACTTAGGCCCCCGTTCGGCGAGGTTAACGAGACGTCCCCTAGCTTAGGGACGGGTGGCAATAGTGGTGATGGGTAAATTGGATCGGCGTGCGAAGTTAGCCAACATCACCGTGCTATGGGGAGTGCCGATAAATAATCTCCCCATCATATAACAGAATTATTAGAGCGGGAAGTTTGCTGCCGCCTTTGTTTGGGTAAGGAGACGTACCGAATTGGAGGGTGGGGGGCAATAGTCTGCCACCATCAGTGATGGCGATATGTCAAAATAATAGCTGTTTGCCGTTAAAGCTCCCTATTTACTTCTGAACAAGCGCTATGTTTCTTGACGAACTCAAGCCCGTTGCCCAAGAACTTTGTCAGCAACCCGTTGCCTTTGCCGGCGGTTTTGTATCAGGAGTGCTTCGCCTGAAGCTGACTGATGATCCCCTCAAAAGCTGGTTACAAAAACAAGGCGTCACGGATTTTTCTCGTGTCGACCTCAATCAACCAGAGGACGATCGCCCTCAAACTATTTCCATCGATTAAGCTAAGCGGGTGAGGGGAATCGAACCCCTATCATTAGCTTGGAAGGCTAAGGTTTTACCACTAAACTACACCCGCAGGTTCCTAAGCGGTTTTTATCATAGCATGGGTGGGGCGTGCTGGAGCAAAGGGACAACTGGCTGACCACTAGGTCACCACTGACAATAGGGTACTTGGGCTAAGTTGACATTGTAGTAGCGTGGATCGCCGGTTACTTCCTGCCCAATCCAATCTGGCAGGGCGATCGCCTCCGTTTCAGCGTGAAGTTCGACTTCCGCGAGGATTAGACCCTGATTGTCCCCCCCAAATTCATCCACTTCCCAAGTGTGATGCCCCCAAGGAATGCGATAGCGGTATTTTTCAATTAGCGGCCGTTGACAGAGGGTCGTCAACAGTTGGTTGGCGTCGGATAAGGGAATGGCGTATTCAAACTCCAACCGACTCATACCAATATTTTTCCCTTTGATAGTCAAGTACCCCTGATCACCAACGGTGCGAACCCGAATGGTGGTGTGATTTTGACTCGGTAGATAGCCTTGCCGATAGAGACACCCTTCCCCGAGGGATCGCCAAGCGTTATTCTTAACTAAAAATTTGCGTTCAATTTCGATAGCCATAACACTCCTTACCCACCATGATGACCCGTTCGTGCCGTATTGAAACTGATAGTATGGGCCCCATTGAAGTTCCCGCTGATCGTTTGTGGGGGGCCCAAACCCAGCGGTCTCTTGTCTATTTTGACATCGGCACTGACACCATGCCATCGGCTCTGATCCGCGCGTTTGGGATCCTCAAAAAGGCGGCGGCGATGGTCAATCGGGATTTGGGCAAGTTAGAGGCGGGGAAAGCTCAATTAATTATCCAAGCAGCGGATGAAATCATCGCGGGGCAATGGTTCGATCATTTTCCCCTGCGGATTTGGCAAACGGGCAGCGGTACCCAAACCAATATGAACGTTAATGAGGTAATCGCCAATCGGGCGATCGCCATGGCAGGAGGGGAACTGGGCAGTAAAACACCGATTCATCCCAACGATCACGTTAACATGTCCCAATCCTCCAATGATACCTTCCCTACGGCGATGCACATTGCAGCAGTGCAAACCTTACAAACCGGTTTACTGCCCAATTTACAGGCCCTGCGCCATGCTTTAGATACAAAAGCCCAAGCCTTTGCCACCATTACCAAAATTGGCCGCACCCACTTAATGGACGCAGTTCCCTTGACGTTAGGACAGGAATTTTCCGGCTATGTCGCCCAACTCGATCACGGGGTCACTCAACTCCAACAGTGTTTACCGCCCCTGTTGGAACTGGCATTAGGGGGCACGGCAGTGGGAACTGGCTTAAACAGCCATCCCCAATTTGCTGAAAGGGTAGCCTCAACTATTGCCCACCTAACGGGGCAGCCTTTTGTGAGTGCCCCGAATAAATTTGCAGCCCTGGCCGGCCATGAGGCGATCGCCTTCACCAGTGGTGTTTTGAGAAGCATTGCTGCCTCGTTGATGAAAATTGCGAACGATTTACGCTGGATGGGCTCTGGCCCCCGCTGTGGTTTAGGGGAATTAAAACTGCCTGCCAATGAACCCGGGTCATCAATTATGCCGGGGAAAGTGAACCCGACCCAATGCGAGGCAATGACAATGGTGTGTGTGCAAGTGATGGGCAATGACGCCGCCATTGGGTTTGCCGCCAGCCAAGGGAATTTTGAATTAAACGTGTTTAAACCCGTCATCATCCATAATTTAATTCATTCTTTACGGATTTTGAGCGATGCCTGTCGGGGATTTAATCAACATTTGGTTGAAGGTTTGCTGGTCAATGAGACCAAAGTGCAAGAATTTTTAG
>JBEAQB010000240.1:0-3882 GCA_041164125.1 Cyanobacteriota bacterium | reverse complement strand
GATTATGAAGGTTTAAGGCTGCGCCCAAACAATCAAAACCAGGGCCAACATTCGCTGTCGTGGCAGGGACAGAGACGGTAAAGCTGGGCATACAACACCGTTAAACACAATCGGAATCGCTTGAATGGTAGCATTTCACAGGGCTACCGACAAACAAAAAAATCCGTCATCCCTGCAATTTCGTCAACGCGAATTGAGCCGCAAGACTCACTTGGGGGTGATCGTCTTTAACTAAAAAACCAAGGGCAGCCTGACTTTGAGGGCAGGGTAAATTACCGAGGGCCTCGGCTAACCGTTGCCGAATTAACCAGTCTTCATGGGCCGCAAAATCGAGGATGGCTTCTACGGCATCGATGGCACCGATTTCACCGAGGGCGGCGATCGCCGCTTGTTGCAAGACGGTTTCAGGACTTTTAAGGGCTTCTAGTAGGACAGTTTTGGCACGAATATCTTTCAAATTACCGAGGGCGACAGCAGCGCTAAAACGTACTAACCATTCCGTATCTTCATAAAAGGCACGACACAGTGGTTGCAAGGCTCGCCCATCTTCTAAGTAGCCTAACGCCCCTGCTGCGTCGGCCCGAATACCGTAATCCTCATCGGTTTCTAACAATTTCACCAAAATGGGATAGCATTCTTCAGTCTGTTTAATTCCCAAAGCAAACACAGCCATTGACCGGACTTGTAACATCTCATCGTTGAGTACTTTCTTGATCAATGGAACAGCTTCTTCACTGGAATAGGGACGCAACGACGCTAACGCAATCAGACGATCGCGGGAGTTGGGACTGTCTAGCTGGTTAGCAATTTCCGCAAGGGTTAAAGAAGACATCGGGACTTTCTGAGAATTCACTCTTGCATCGTAACAAAACTTTATCAAAGTTGTCCTCAAGTCAGTCACTTTACTTAAACTTCTCCACCACAGTGCTGAATGTCTCCCCTTGGAAATAAGGATTCGATGACCTGGCAGTCTCTTAAGCTTTCCTTCACGTTAAAGACTCAGTTAGTCGTTATCCTTGAAAAAAATTCAGTAATTTGGAGTTGTTCCAGATTTATGGTTATTATATCCTCCTCTTCTTCTGCACCCTCCCTCAGTCCTTTTGGTCCCGCCAGAACCACTGTGAGCGGTAATCCCCTGACACCGGCGGAATTGCAGGGCATCCATGCCTTCTGGCGGGCCTCTAACTACTTAGCGGCCGGCATGATTTATCTGCGGGACAATCCCCTGTTGAGGGAACCCCTTAAACCCGAACATATTAAGCAACGTCTTTTGGGACATTGGGGCTCAAGCCCCGGCATTAGTTTTTTGTACACTCACCTAAACCGGATTATCAAAAAGTTTGATCAAGACATGTTGTACTTGGTTGGTCCTGGTCATGGTGCACCCGGTTTTTTAGGCCCCTGCTATTTGGAAGGGAGCTATTCACGCTTTTTTGCCGAATGCAGCGAGGATGAAGACGGCATGAAGCGTTTTTTCAAGCAGTTTTCCTTTCCCGGTGGCATTGGTAGCCATTGTACGCCGGAGACCCCCGGCTCTATCCACGAGGGCGGGGAACTCGGTTATTGTCTTTCCCATGCCTATGGTGCGGCGTTTGATAATCCCAACTTGATTGTTGTCGGCTTGGCGGGAGATGGGGAATCAGAAACCGGTCCCCTGGCTACCTCTTGGCATTCTAATAAATTCATTAACCCGATCCGGGACGGCGCAGTCTTACCGGTGTTGCATCTCAACGGTTACAAAATTAATAACCCTTCGTTACTATCCCGCATTAGCCACGAGGAGTTAAATGCCCTATTTGAGGGCTATGGCTATACACCGTACTTTGTTGAGGGTTCTGATCCAGACTCAATGCACCAAGCCATGGCTGCCACGTTAGACCATTGTGTTAGTGAGATTCATCGAATTCAGACGGAAGCTCGCAGTAGCGGCGTTGCAACTCGTCCCCGTTGGCCGATGATTGTGATGCGGACGCCGAAGGGGTGGACAGGGCCAGATTATGTGGACAATCACAAGGTCGAAGGCTTTTGGCGATCGCATCAAGTGCCCATGGGTGGAATGCATGAAAATCCCCAACACCGCGAGCAGTTGGAAGCCTGGATGCGGAGCTACAAGCCAGAGGAATTGTTTGACGATAATGGGACATTGAAGCCAGAGATTAAGGCGATCGCCCCGGTTGGCGAGAAACGCCTGGGGTCGACGCCCTATGCTAATGGGGGGTTGTTACGGCGGGGTCTCAAAATGCCTGACTTCCGCGATTATGGTATCGAAGTGGAGAAACCTGGCATCATCGAAGCCCCCAACACGACACCACTGGGGGTGTTTCTGCGGGACATTATGAAAAATAATCTCACCAGTTTCCGGATCTTCGGTCCCGACGAAAATACTTCCAATAAGTTGAACGCGGTTTACGACGTCAGCAAGAAACTCTGGATGGCAGAGTATTTTGAAGAAGACGCCGACGGTGGGGAGTTAAGTCGCGATGGTCGCGTCATGGAAATGCTTAGTGAGCATACGCTGGAAGGGTGGCTCGAAGCATACTTATTAACCGGTCGCCATGGTTTCTTTGCTACCTACGAATCCTTTGCCCATGTGATCACCTCTATGGTTAATCAACATGCCAAATGGTTAGATGTGTGTCTCCACCTCAACTGGCGGGCGGATGTGTCATCGCTGAATTTGTTGATGACCTCCACCGTATGGCGGCAGGACCACAATGGCTTTACCCACCAAGATCCGGGTTTCTTAGACGTGATTTTGAATAAGAGCCCTGATGTAGTCCGGATTTATCTCCCCCCTGATGTGAATTCTCTACTCTCTGTTGCTGATCACTGTTTAAAAAGCAAAAACTATGTCAATATCATCGTCTGCGATAAGCAGTTGCATCTTCAATACCAGGATATGAATGCGGCGATCGCCAACTGTACCAAGGGCATTGATATTTGGGAATGGGCAAGTAATGACGCTGGCACAGAACCCGATATCGTCATGGCGGCCGCTGGTGATATCCCCACCAAGGAAGCTTTAGCCGCTACGGCCTTGTTGCGAGGCTTTTTCCCGGATCTCAAAATCCGTTTTATCAATGTCATTGATCTGCTTAAGCTCCAGCCAGAGTCCGAACACCCTCACGGCATGAGTGACCGGGATTTTGACTCGTTATTTACCACCGATAAGCCCATCATCTTTAACTTCCATGCCTATCCGTGGTTAATTCATCGCCTTACCTACCGCCGTACCAATCACAAAAACCTCCATGTGCGCGGTTACAAAGAAAAAGGCAACATTAATACCCCCATGGATTTAGCCATCCAAAACCAAATTGACCGCTTTAGCCTGGCGATCGATGTTATTGATCGCTTACCCCAATTACAAGTCGCTGGTGCCCATGCCAAGGAGCAACTCAAAGACATGCAGATTGAATGCACTAACTATGCCTATGAAAATGGTATCGACAAGCCAGAGATTGTGAATTGGCGTTGGCCCCTTTAATTGACAAATTCCAGTGATCCCGGCGATCGCCACGCAAAAAGCGCCTCTTATGGTTAAGGAGGCGCTTTTTGCAGATTATTCAGTTGATGTTACATCAAGGAATTAACCGTTGATTGCAGGAGCGGTCAAAGCCACAGGTGCTTGCTCACCAGACGCTAAGTCTAAGGGGAAGTTGTGGGCATTGCGTTCGTGCATTACTTCAAAACCAATGTTGGCGCGGTTCAATACGTCAGCCCAGGTGCTGATGACACGACCTTGGCTGTCCAAGATGGATTGGTTGAAGTTGAAACCGTTCAGGTTGAACGCCATGGTGCTTACGCCCATTGCCGTGAACCAGATGCCGATGACAGGCCAGGCACCCAAGAAGAAGTGCAAGGAGCGGCTGTTGTTGAAGG
>JBEAQB010000239.1:0-6177 GCA_041164125.1 Cyanobacteriota bacterium | reverse complement strand
CCTTAGAGCGTTTCGTCAATTAGTCGTGGCCTGTCAAACGGCGATTAGCCAGCCAACCCCTGATCGTCCAGCGGTCAGCCGGCAAGTTAAACAGTTGGAAAGTATGATTCAAGATCACCTTTTGCCCCTTCCCGCAACGGCCCTCCCGCCTCAGCATCAGTCCCTGTGGTTAAGTACTCAAACTGAATTGCGGCGAACCTTGCGATTGTTACGAACCGAACTGTCCTTTTGGCAAATGGCCCGCTCTGGCGATCGGCAACAGCACTGCCAAAAACGGCTTCAACATCACTACCAACAGCTTAGCGACATTGCCCAGGTGATGGAACAATGGTTAGAGTCAATGGATCCCTCACCGCTGACTGACTGATTAATCAAGCCGAACCATCCTAAGAATGATTAAACTTCAGCCCTTCGTCAATCTCGGATTAGCCTTCAGCCTTGCCCTTGGCCAGCCGCTATTACCGGTATCTGCCGCCGAAAAGGTCGTCTTTTCTCTGGGACTTTTGGGAGAGTTTGAGGTCCATGTCGATAGTTTAGTGACCTTTGCTGAAACCGGAACCATTACCCCTGATCTTCGTTTCTACACCCAACGCCTAACCGCTGATGAGTTAGCCAAGTTGCGGTCAGTGCTGCAGCAATCTTTTGCGGTCAGTGCGGTGGAAGTGTCTGATTTTTTTAACACGCGCTTTGGTCAGGAAATTCTTCAGCAATTGAGTAGTTTAATTGCGGCTCCCCCTAGGCAGAGCCAGCCCTTTTTAAGGGGAGCCATGATTACCGCCGCTGAAAATCCTGATGGTGTCACCATTATGGACGTCATCAAACGCTACGGCAGTCCCAAGCTGGTGATCAACACCAAGACGTTTAAAGAGACCTTAGATGAAGCCGATAAACTGTATCAAGCCACTGAGCGGGTTTTTGCCTGGCTCGATCAACGCAGGCAAGACAGCGCCCCCCCGCCTAACGCGCCTCCGGCCAATTTAGCCACCTTAGCTCAGCCGGGCAAACAACGCTGGACGTCCCACACCCTAACCATTCCCCGCCCTAACCAGGCAAATGCCCTGACTGTCTTTGTCAATCTTCCCCAAACTGCCCCCCAACCGGCCCCGTTGGTGGTCATTGCACCGGGACTGAATTCTGACTTTGACGCCCTGCGGTATCTGGCTGATCATTTAGCCTCCTACGGTTTTGCCACCGTCGGCATTAATTTTCCAGAAAGTGACGCAGAGCGTATGGCGGATGCGTTGAAAGGATTGGAGACATTCCCGAGTCCTAATGCCTGGATGAATCAACCCAAAGATATTAGTTTAGTGTTGGACACGTTAGCCGCAAAAGTAACGACAGATTCCCAGTGGCAGGGAAAATTTGATGTCAACACGGTCGGCATTTTGGGACATTCCTTGGGGGGATATACGGCAACGGCGTCGGGAGGGGCCCAGGTAAAGTGGCCCCATGTCTTAACGCAATGTGAAACCTTAAATCAACCCAATCAAATTAATTTGAATCCTGCCTTACTGTGGCAATGCCAAGGGGTCAACAGCACACCGCCTTTAAGGGATTTACAGGACGACAGAATTAAAGCGTTAATTGCCATCAATCCAGTCACCAATCCTGCGTTTGGGGATGGTGGCATTCAGGGAATTGATATCCCGATGATGTTTGTGGCTGGCAGTGATGATATTTTTGCCCCCTCGCTATCGGAGCAAATTGACCCCTTTGTCGCGATTGACCATGAGGACAAATATTTATTGTTGGTCAAGAACTCGACCCATTTAAGCTTTATTCAAGATACCGGCGATTTGCCGCGGGCGATTACCGGTGACGGTCAAGCCCTGGCTTACGAGTATATGAAGGGGATTAGCCTGGCGTTTTTCCGTCGTTATCTTAATCAGCAAAAACAATTTGCGCCTTATTTAACCGATGGGGCGATCGCCGCAATGAGCCAAGACCCCTTACCGATGCACATGATTCGCTCCCTCACCCCTGACGAACTCCAGGACGCCTTGCAACTCCCCCATGATCCGCCCAATCCCAATTAAATGGCAATGGTTTTACGCTGGGTTAAAGCCATGGCAATGCCTTTTTCGATGTAGGCTGCTTCCCCAATAAACACGGGATAAACGGTGGAACGCCCTTGGTAGGGGGTCATTTTGCCCCGGCGGTTGGTAAACAGAGGGGTTCCGGGGTGAATGGCTTGGTAGTCTTTGATTTGGGGGGAAATTTCGGCAATAATCTGGCCTGTTTCGTCACGAGGATAATCAATGGTTTCGATTTGCTGGTAAATCGTACAGTTATCAAGCTGTGGCGGGGCACCAGAGGCTAAGACTTGACAATAACGTAAGATTTTGAGGGCTGTCCGTTGGGTTTTGGCGATCGCCCCAGGGTCAATGATGCCCTGGGGAACTGGCCCTAATTCAATGGTGAAGCCCAAGGGACATAACCCCCGGATATAGGGCAAATCGGCCTGGGGAGGATATTGCAACACGCGAATGGAGGGGTCGGTCTGACTTAAATAGGCGGCGAGATTGAGCAGCAGGGGGTGGGACTGATTCAAAATCAACGTTGTGCCCATATCCGCGGTGGTGGTGTGCAGATCGATAATTAAATCGATGTCAGCTGCAGCAATTTGTTGGGCCAGTTGCCGGGCCCGCCCCTGTTCATAGCCCCCTAGGGCTGGATTTCGTAAATCCCGTTGACGGAAACAGCGGTTGAGGTCCCGGTCAATATAACGCTGGTTGGCGGCGATCGCCCGGGGATTGGCCAAAAAATAATGACACCGTACGTCTGGAAACTGTGACATCAAATTGTCCTGTTGCCACTGACGCACCACTTCAATCCCGGTGCGCTCATTACCATGCACCCCACCAATCATCGCCAGGGAGCGAATTGCTTGCCTTGCCATTCACCACCTACCTATCTTAAAGATGCTAATAATACAAAATAAAAAAATGTCTTTCTAGTGTAGCTTTTGATACGGATTTAGAGCAATTTTTAGTCAATCCCTAGCAGAGCCCCCTTTTCCCCGGGAACACATCGGTCCTAGCGGCGATCGCCCAGAGACACTGGGGACGATACAGAAGCTGGATAACAGGCTTTCTCAAAGCTTTCACTGGGGTGATAGGCTGGGTGAACGATATGTAAACCGCAGACCTTGGCCCTAACCAGCCTTTTAGATGAATTGATTCCCTTCATTGTTTGTATTTTTGACTGTAACTGAGGAGATTATGCCTACGTTTAAATTTGCTAAACCCCTCTTCGCGTTGCTGGCCTTGAGTGGGGCCCTGGTGACGGGCTTACCCACCCTTAGCTGGGCCGGGGGGACTTCCGGGTTAACCATCTTCAGTGGTGTTGACCGCAAAGATATTTTGGACTACTACCTACAATTTGGCGGCCATCCGGATCAATGGGATCGTTACAAGCTCTATATACCCGCCAAAAAAATGACCCAAGGGGCTAAGGTCTTTTATATTTCCTACCCTGACAGCTTTGATGCGGAATTTGACATCGAAAAAGTGCGGGTGGAAACCAAAAAACAAGGAAATTTAGCCATTGAAGACGTGGTGTGGGATGAAGAAAGCCGCTTTTTGCAAATTGTCCTCGCTGAACCGGCGATCGCCAACAGTAAAGTGACGATTACCCTGTCTAACGTTAAAAATCCCAACATTGGCACCTACTATCTCGTCGCGGATGTGATGGCGTCGGGCGAAATCCCAGTGCGTCTCTATGTCGGCACTTGGATTGTGGATATTCAACGCTAATACCGCCCCCTGCGCCCCCTTCCCCTGCCCTTTTACCGACTGCTTGTGCCGATGCTAACTGCTCACTGTCGCTCTCTTTCAGTCCTATTCTTAACGTTGCTGTCGGGGGTGACCCCATCCCTGTCCGCCCTGGCCCAACCGCCTCGACCGGTGGATAAAACGGTGCCCTGTGACATCTTAATTGTCGGCGGCGGCTTAGCGGGAACGGCCACAGCCTATGAGGCGTTACTGGCTGGCAAAACCGTTTGTATGACGGAACTCACCGATTGGGTGGGGGGACAGTTAACCTCCCAAGGCACGGCGGCATTGGACGAAAAACCGACCCAAACAGACCAGCTATTTTACCCGAGGGGCTATCTGGAACTCCGGCAACGGATTAAGGATTTCTATGGGGTGCAAAATCCGGGCAATTGTTGGGTTAGTCGTTCGGCGTGTTTTTTGCCTAGGGATGGTCATACCCTGCTGATGGCGCAATTAGAACAGGCAGAGCGCCAAGGGCAGGGAAAATTGCAATGGTTCCCCGCTACGGTGATTAAGGAACTCGATCTTCACCCCGTGGGGCCAGGGGAACAGATTATGGCGGCGATCGCCATTCAGCACCAACCGGCCCCGGGGGCACCACCGCTAAATACCCAACCGCTATCCCAAACCATTGAGGACAGCTACCGTTATGAAGATTCTGACCAATTTAGTAAAACCCTAATTCGTTTTGTGCCTCCTGCGGCGCGGGCTAACAACAAAGTGCCTTGGTTAGTGGTGGAAGCTACAGAAACAGGAGAATTAATCGCCCTGGCGGATGTGCCCTACCGGCTGGGGGTCGATCCCCGCAGCTTTCGTGACCCCTCTGCTTCTAGTCAGGACGGTTTTGCCTATTGCACCCAGGGCTTCACCTATACCTTTGCCATGGAAGCGACGGCGGCCCCCCAACCCCAACCTGAGCCGGAATTTTATCAACGCTTTCTGCCCTATTACAGTTTTGACCGGGAGATTTTTGATTACGACGGCCTGTTCACCTATCGGCGTATTTGGAGTCCGGAGGGGGTGGGGCTATTTGAACCGACCCCACAAAACAGCACCAAGAATCGCTTCGGGGTGAGTCCGGCCCGTCCAGGGGAAATTTCCATGCAAAACTGGCTGCCGGGGAATGACTACCCCCCAGGCACTGCCAGGGATAATTTGATTTACACCCGTGGGCAACTCCAACAAACAGGACAGCTACAGCCGGGACAATGGCAGGGAGGACTGCGGGTGGAAAGCCTCAAAAATGCGGAGGCGATCGCCCTGGGCTTTTACCATTGGTTAACGGCGGGCACCACCGACGCCAAATTGGCAGCGGGCAAGAAACAGCCTAATCCCAACAATATTTTGCTCACGGGCTTAGACAGTCCCATGGGGACAGTCCATGGCCTGTCGAAGTTTCCCTATATGCGAGAGGGACGGCGGATCATCGGACGGCCGGATTTTATTTATCCCCAGGGGTTTGAAATTAATGAAACCGATATTTCCCGCCAACCATTCAACGCAGACTATTATCGAGACACGTTATCCCCACGGGACTACCGACGCCTCCACGCGGAGATAACCGGCATTGAAGGGTTGGATATCCTGGCGGGGCGATTATCCCCCGATGTCGTCCAACGGCGACAACGGGCCACCATGTATCCTGATACCGTCGGCATTGGTCATTACAACATCGATTTCCATCCCTGTTATTGGGAATATCCGGTGGAGAAACCGGGCAATATTGAGCGTCCTGGGGAACGGCAGGCCCATGCCCCCTCCTATCCTTTCCAAATCCCCTTGCGGGCGATGATTCCCCAACGCATTGATAATTTGTTGGTGGCGGGGAAAAGCATTGCCACCAGTCATATTGCCGCCGCCGCCTATCGGGTCCATGCTTTTGAGTGGTCGTCGGGGGCCGCTGCTGGCATTACCGCGGCCGATGCCTTGCAGCAGGATTATCTACCCTATGAATTAGTTGATCAGATGCCCCTTACTGCGGACAAACGCCTAGGGCAACTCCGGCAACGAATTGAGGCGACCCACAATCCGACGGCCTTTCCCGATACGTCAATTTTTACCAGTTTTGAGGATTGGCAATGACGTGTCTCCCAGCTGGACTGACAACAGGTGTTTGCCCGCCTCTTCCTTCTCTCTCCCCATCTGGAAGAGGGATTTAGGGCGATGGAGCCCCTTGCTGGCGATCGCCTAGTAATCCGGTTCGTTACCAGGGATCCATTTAATGTTGCAGCCGATGCTCGGTTTTTGTGCTGTGGGGACAGGCTGACCCCCTAAGACTAAGTCCATCGCCGCCCGTAAATCGTTGCCGGTGACCGGCTGATCATTGCCGGGACGACTGTCGTCTAATTGGCCTCGGTAAACTAAGGCTTTTTGGCTATTGAACAAGAAAAAGTCCGGGGTA
>JBEAQB010000238.1:0-10422 GCA_041164125.1 Cyanobacteriota bacterium | reverse complement strand
CAGCAGGTGGCGGCGATCGCCGTGGTGGCCCACTATGACTCTGGCAAGCCCATGGCGGCGGCCCAGGTCTTAGTCTACGCGCCGGAGAATCCCCAGGAACCTTGGTTAACAGGGGTCACGGATGAGCAAGGTCAATTCCTGTTCACCCCAGACGGCGATCGCCCGGGCAATTGGGAAATTGCTGTGCGCCAAGGAGGTCATGGGGCGATGGTGACGGTGCCTTGGAACGCGACGATGGTCAATCACACAGGTCATGATCACATGATTACCCCTAATACCTCGGCACCGAACCAGGCCCAGGCCACCCCTGACGTAACCTTGAGTTCCCCTCTCGCCGCCGCCCCGCCCCCCCTATCTCCCCTACAACGGGGTATCACCCTAGGGGCAATCATTTGGGGCTTTATTGGTACGGCATTCTTTTTCAGTAAACGCAATGGTGAGGGGAGGGCCTAGGTGCATATTCCCGATGGCTTATTACCAGCCCAGATAGTGGCGGGGGGGTATGCCGTTACCGGCCTAGCCACTTGGTATTGTTTGCGGCAAATTAACCACCAACCGGAGCCCCTAGCCGCGATTCCCAAAGCTGCTTTGCTCACGGCGGCCTTTTTTGTGGCGTCTTCCCTCTATATCCCCTTTCCCCCAGTGAGCGTCCATCTCATTCTCAACGGCTTGTTGGGCGTGATACTGGGCTATTTGGCGCTGCCAGCCATTCTGGTTGGTCTCTTTTTTCAGGCCCTAATGATCGGTCATGGGGGCTTAACCACCTTGGGGGTGAATGGCGCGATGATGGGCATCCCCGCTTTGTTTGCCGCTGCCATTTTTCAACTACACCAGGGGCTGGCACAGTTTTTACCGACCCGGCTAGCCTTGGGGATTGGTGCTTTTTTGGGGGGCAGTATGGGGCTAGCTTTAACGGTGCTGATGTTTATCGGGCTGACGTTGACCACGCTCCCCACAGGGTTAAACCAGACGGTGGAGGCGCAGGCTGTTTTCTTGCTTGCCCTGGGTTACGTCCCCCTGATGGTCTTGGAAGGCACCTTTACTGCCCTATTGGTATTATTTTTGCATCGGGTTAAGCCGCAGTTATTGGAGAGTTGAGACGATGGGCTTAATGGCACTGGAAACTTATGTGCAAGGGCGATCGCCGATTCATTGTTGGGCCCCTCGACAGAAAGTGCTCAGCCTGGGGGCGTTGATGTTTGCCTTTGCCAGGGTGCAACAGCTAGGGTTAATTCTACCCATGGTGATGGTGACAGCAGCGTTGTATGGTTTATCGGCACTCCCCTTAGGGTTTTTACGGCAACGATTAAATTATCCGGGGCTGTTTATTTTAGCCGTGGTCAGCTTACTGCCTTTTACCAGTGGGGAAACCATATTAGTGGATGGTGGCCTAATTCAGCTACGCCAGGAGGGGTTAATCACCATGGCTGTGATGGCAGGTCGATTTTTGTCGATTCTTAGTTTAGGATTTATTCTCTTCGGCACCACCCCCTTTGCAACCCTGGTGCAATCTCTGCGCCGTCTGGGGTTACCCCCAGTCATGGCCGATATGACCCTGTTGACCTATCGCTATCTCTACAATATTGGTGGTATGTTGACCACTATGCGCCAAGCCATGCATCTCCGGGGCTTCGGTACGGGGGCTAAACAGCGTTGGTCGGCACGATGGCGATCGCTGCCAGCCTTAGCTCTGCTAATTGGGAATCTTTTACTCCGCAGCTATGAACAGTCGGAACGGGTGTATAAAGCCATGGTGCTGCGGGGGTATGGCCAGGACAGCGCCTCAGCAAACCAGACGATGGCATGGACAGAGACCAACGATAGTCTGGGGTTAACTGTGGGGGTGTTGGCGATCGCCGTTGGCTTTGTGATGGTGGAGGTGGTGCTTTGACAGTCATTGGTATGCCAGCGTTCCATCACCAGGGGCTGAGGGAAATATCACTTTCCCACCCTGTGGCCCTTTCCATCCAGGCATTATCCTTTGCCTACGATGATCAACCGTCAGTGTTGGAGAATTTATCATTAACGGTTCAAGCCGGGGAAAAAGTTGGCTTGATTGGTCACAATGGGTGCGGGAAAACGACTCTCTTTATGCTGCTCTGCGGGGTACTAAAACCCAAGGGGGGAGTGATTGAGTTATGGGGAAATCCCGTCCGACCAGGGACGTTTTTACCGGGCATTGCCCTACTGTTTCAGGATCCCAATGATCAGTTATTTTCTGTTTCCGTTTGGGAAGACATTGCGTTTGGCCCCCAGAATATGGGTCTATCTCCCGCTGAAGTGGCGGAGAGAGTCGAGCAAGCGGCCGCGATCACCGGCGTTACCTCCTTACTGGATCGGTTACCTCAGCATCTATCGGGGGGAGAAAAACAAATGGTGGCGATCGCCGGTTTACTGGCCATGGCACCGAAGATTTTACTCTGTGACGAACCAACGGCCAGTCTTGATATCCGGGGGCGCCGTCGGTTAATCAATTTTTTACAATCATTCCAGCAAACGGTACTGATTGCGTCCCATGATTTGGAGTTTATCCTAGAAGTCTGTGACCGAGTTATTTTAGTTAACCACGGCCAACTGGTTGCTGATGGCATCCCCGCTCAAATTATGGGCGATCGTTCTTTGATGGAAAGTCAAGGTCTGGAAAAACCCTACTCCCTCCGCTAATTTACCCGTTCTGATAGCCAACGAGTGGTCATCGGCGGCAAAACCCGTTGTAGTTTGAATCGCGCAAACTTCACCGGGTTTTTGTTACTGTTCGACGCTCACCCCCCGCCAAAAAGCAACATGGTCTTTGATATTTTGCGCTTTTTCCTTGGGATGAGGATAATACCAAGCCGCATCTTTGTTGACTTGCCCATTCACCACTAGGGTGTAGTAGCTGGCGGTGCCTTTCCAAAAACAGGTGGTGTGGGTGTTACTGTCTTGAAAATACTGGCGATCAATGGTGTCGGGGGGAAAATAAATGTTGCCTTCGACCATTTCAACATCATTACTTTCGGCCAGGGTGACGCCGTTCCAAGTTGCTTTAGCCATTGTGAAGAAAAATTTAGTTAAATCTCCGGTATTATAGCGCTGGCTTCACCATTATCGGCGTGGGCTGCTGTTGACGGCTCAGGCAGGCAATGACTGAAAAAGCGGTATGCTTCAACGGGACGATTATTCAGAATATGGTCTTGTAAAATCTGCTCGATCGCCGTGGGGGTAACGTTACGATACCAGACGCCATCGGGGTAAACCAACAAAATAGGGCCCTGTTGACAGACCCGTAAACAGTTGGCCTTCGTGCGAAAAACACTAATGTCTTGGCTTGCTTGGACAGCATCAATCCCCAATTCCGTGAGCCGTCGCTTGAGGTAATCCCAACTAGCGAGACTGTCCTCCTGGGAACAGCATTTGGGTTTAGTTTGGTCACAGCATAAAAACAGATGGCGTTGAATACGACCTAGCCCTAGGCGATCGCAGCTTTGGGCCAGGCTCTCAGGGGATGATTCTCTGCTCGGTTTTGGGGCTTGATCCATCACAGTTACGGTACGGGAATAATACTTGGTCGATTATCAAACCCACGTGCAGGGGAAATACAGTCGATCTTGACTGGTGATCGCCGTGGGGGTTAAAAGAACAGAGCCACTTCTGTGTTGGGGGTATATTTCAATAAAACCCCGTCCTGGCCCAAAACAAATCCTTTTTCAGAACCCAGGAAAACCACACGGTATAAGTTCGCTGGAATATCCTCCACCGCTGTGTCCTTAGCCCAGGTTTGTCCCCCATCCTGACTCATTAACAAATTCCCACTAGCCCCCGCTACCCAGACTTCATCAGGGGTACGGAAGGATAAATCTAATAAGCCCCAACTGCCTTTGTCCTGCGGGGAAATCACATCCCCCCACTCTTCCGCATCAGGGTCAGTGCTAAATTGCAGTTGACCACCCCGGGCCAATAACCACAACTGACCGTCCTGACCATAGCCCATGGTTTGTAACCGGCGGGAAGAATTGCGATTATGAGGCGTCCATTCCGTTTGACCTGGCTCCCAGGTGGAATAGAAATTTCCCCGGGCAGAAACCGCCACATAGCGGCCATCGGGCGATCGCTGAATCGTACGGGCTACCCCTACAGCGCCTTCCACCAGTGCCTTCCAGTTTTGGCCACTATTGGTGGTTTTATAAATTGCGCCTAGGTCAGTAATCATCTCTGCCGTCTGGGGACCCAAGGCCAGAATGCTGTAAGGAGCACCGGGTAACTTTTCACTCAGGGGAATTCGGGCCCAGGTATTGCCCCCATCGGTCGTATGGAGCAAAATTGACGGTTTACCGGTTATCCAGCCTT
Source organism: Cyanobacteriota bacterium (assembly GCA_041164125.1). Classification (GTDB taxonomy): domain Bacteria; phylum Cyanobacteriota; class Cyanobacteriia; order Cyanobacteriales; family Microcystaceae; genus Synechocystis. Next base: position 6,096 of record JBEAQB010000238.1, on the reverse strand, counting down.
CATCCCCGGAAAAGCTAACCGCTGAAAAACTGGCTTTTTCTTCACCCAAATCAATCACTTTTTGTTCCCAGGTATCGCCCCCGTCGGTGGTTTCAAAAATGGTTTCCTTGGTTCCCACTAACCAGCCATGATCTGGATCAGCCGTGAAAGCAATATCGGCAAAGGTTGCATCCGTTTCTAAAACAATTTCCTGCCAAGGATTGAAACTGAGTTCAGGAACATGACTACAGCTAACACAGAATAGGGAAATAAAGGCAACGAGGGCCAGTCGTTTAAACAGTAAGCCAAGGGATTTAATGGGCATTGTTAACAAGGGGAGAATAACGACGGAAATCAATTAGGCATAGCTTGTATGCAGCGCAAAAGTCAAAATCTTGCGACTAGCCCATACCATAAAGACTAATGAAAAAGAGGAAGATCACAAATAAACTGCCAAAGATAATTAAGCTTTTTTGACCGCTACTCATGCGATTAAAGCCAAAGCCATAATCGAGGTTTTCGGCAAATCCAGAGGGCGCATCGGTTTCTCCCGTACTCATAAATAGATTGCGGGGTGCGCTGCACACGGGGCATCGCCAGTTCACAGGCAGCGCTTCAAAGGGGGTGCCAGGCGGGATTTGACTCCGCTCATCCCCTTTACTGGGAATGTAGACGTATCCGCAGGCGCGACATTCATAGTTGGGAGAGGCCAACTCTGCCAAGGTCTTTTCCGGGGGACGGTCAGTCATTGTGGGTATGGGGCAACATTTAAGCAATCTTTGTTACAAATTATGACATCTAACGCGACGTTGTCTTTCCACACCCATAGGTTAAAGTGTGAAATAGTAAAAAAAAAATTAAGCCCTCGTTCGCCCCATCATTCAACATGCACATCAGTGAACTCACCCATCCCAACCAACTACATGGTTTATCCATCCGCGAGTTGGAAGAGATTGCTCGCCAAATTAGAGAAAAACATTTACAGACGGTGGCGACCAGTGGGGGTCATTTAGGACCGGGCTTGGGCGTGGTGGAATTAACTGTCGCGCTCTATGCAACCTTAGATTTAGACAAGGACCGTGTGATTTGGGACGTGGGGCATCAAGCCTACCCCCACAAAATGTTAACAGGCAGGTATCACGACTTTCATACCCTCCGGCAGAAGGATGGTATTGCCGGCTATCTGAAACGCAGTGAAAGTCACTTTGACCATTTTGGCGCCGGTCACGCCTCAACCAGTATTTCGGCTGGTTTAGGTATGGCCTTAGCGCGGGATGCCAAAGGGGAAACCTTCAAAGTGGTTTCTATCATCGGTGACGGTGCGTTAACGGGGGGGATGGCCCTAGAAGCGATTAACCACGCCGGTCATTTACCCCATACCAACCTAATGGTGGTCTTGAATGATAACGAAATGTCCATTTCCCCCAATGTGGGGGCGATTTCCCGCTACTTAAACAAAGTGCGTCTTAATCCCGCTGTCCAAAACTTGGCAGATAACTTAGAAGAACAGTTTAAACATTTACCCTTTGTGGGGGAATCCCTCACACCGGAAATGGAACGGGTCAAGGAGGGGATGAAACGCTTAGCGGTTCCCAAGGTGGGGGCGGTGATTGAGGAGTTGGGCTTTAAATATTTTGGACCGATTGATGGTCACAACCTTGAAGAGTTAATGCAAACCTTTAAGCAGGCCGAAAAAGCGCATGGTCCGGTGTTTGTCCATGTCGCCACCACGAAAGGGAAGGGCTATGACCTAGCGGAGAAGGATCAAGTGGGTTACCACGCTCAAAGTCCCTTTAACCTCTCCACGGGGAAAGCGTATCCGTCCAATAAACCCAAGCCGCCCAGCTATGCCAAGGTATTTGCCCATACCCTGACGACATTGGCCAAAGAAAACCCCAATATTATCGGGATTACGGCCGCCATGGCCACGGGGACTGGCTTAGACAAGTTACAAGCCAAATTACCCAAGCAGTACATTGATGTGGGCATTGCGGAGCAACATGCGGTGACCCTGGCGGCAGGGCTAGCCTGCGAGGGCATGCGTCCCGTGGCAGCCATTTACTCCACTTTTTTGCAACGGGGTTACGACCAAATTATTCACGATGTGTGTATCCAAAAACTGCCTGTTTTCTTTTGTTTAGACCGGGCAGGCATCGTCGGGGCCGATGGGCCGACCCACCAGGGGATGTATGACATTGCTTATTTACGCTGTATTCCCAATATCGTGGTGATGGCCCCCAAGGATGAAGCAGAACTTCAACAAATGTTAGTGACCGGCGTCAATTACACCGACGGGGCGATCGCCATGCGTTATCCCCGGGGCAATGGCATCGGCGTGCCCTTAATGGAGGAAGGTTGGGAGGCGATCGAAATTGGCAAGGCAGAAATTTTACGCTCCGGGGATGATGTGTTGCTATTGGGCTATGGATCAATGGTTTACCCGGCATTGCAGACTGCTGAATTGCTCCGTGAACATGGCATCGAAGCCACCGTGGTCAATGCCCGGTTTGTGAAACCCCTGGACACCGATTTAATTTTGCCCTTGGCCCAGCGCATTGGCAAAGTGGTCACCATGGAGGAAGGGTGCTTGATGGGGGGCTTCGGATCCGCCGTCGCCGAAGCGCTTATGGACAATGATGTGCTAGTCTCCCTCAAACGATTTGGCGTTCCTGATATTCTGGTGGATCATGCCCAACCGAATGAATCGAAAGCGGCGTTAGGGTTAACCCCAGCTCAGATGGCGGCATCGATTTTGGCTAGCTTTGCCCCCCAGAAAGCGCCGGTCTCGGTGGCAGGGTAGTATCCCATTAGGGGGTCGGTTCAGCCAACTGCCATGCTAAGGTTTGACCGGCCCTCAACGGCACCAGACCAGATTCTGGAAACGGAATTTCCTCGGGTACCCGCCAGGGGGTTTTCGTTAATGTCAAGGTTTCGGTATTGCGGGGCAATCGATAAAAATCAGGGCCATAGAAACTGGCAAAGGCTTCTAGTTTGTCTAGCGCATCAGCGCTCTCAAAGGCTTCCGCATACAAGGCCATGGCATGAAGGGCCGAATAACATCCTGCACACCCACAGGAACTTTCCTTGCGATCGCGGCTATGGGGAGCACTATCGGTGCCGAGAAAGAATTTAGGGTTCCCCGACGTCGCGGCTTGTAAGAGAGCCGCACGATGCACCTCCCGCTTTAAGACCGGCAGACAATAAAAATGGGGACGCAGCCCCCCTTGAAACAGGCTATTGCGGTTAAACAATAAATGTTGGGGGGTAATGGTTGCTGCCGTATTGTCAGTCGAAATAACGTATTGTACTGCCTCGGCAGTGGTGATATGTTCAAGGACAATGCGCAGCCCGGGAAATTGTTGCCGGAGGGGAATCAGTTGCTGCTCAATAAATTCTGTCTCACGGTCAAAAACATCAATATCTGGATCAGTGACTTCCCCATGTAGAAGTAAGGGGAAATCGACCGCCTGCATGGCGTCAAAAACGGCATCACAGTTACGAATATTCGTCACCCCAAAGTCGGAATTGGTGGTAGCGCCAGCAGGATAATACTTAACAGCTTTAATAAACTGACTGGCTTTTGCCGCGATAATCTCTTCCGGGCGGGTGTTGTCGGTCAGATACAGGGTCATCAATGGCTCAAACCGTTGACCAGTAGGAACAGCCGCCAAAATACGGTTACGATAGGCTACTGCATCTGCCACCGAGCGCACTGGCGGCTTGAGATTAGGCATAATAATGGCGCGGGCAAACTGACGCACGGTATGGGGCAGAACGGCCTGTAATACCTCACCGTCACGAAGATGGAGATGCCAATCGTCGGGTCGGGTAATAGTAAGCTTTTGCATTAGCCAATTATCGGGAACGAATCCGGTGCTGATGGGCAGTGGGGAGACTGTTTTACTGACTTTAATTCAGTGGTCTTCCAATTCCTTTTTCATAACACGGTAGCTCTGATCCAGATAGATTTCATATTTTTGACCATTCTCACAAACAACATCATCAACTTCAAAGCGTTTTTTGTCGGGATAGTATTCTGCGTCACCAAAACGATTACAGCCAATCGATTGGAGGGTTTGAGCAATCTTTTCCCTCTCTGCCCAGGAAACATCTCGGTCATTAGCGTTGGCGCTTAGAGTGGAGACAGTCGTTTCCATGACGATTAGTCCTGTCACTAGGGAGATAAGCTGTTTACGGGAATTCATGGGTTAGTGTTGCTGGATTAGAGAAAATATATCTACCACCTGCCTCCTACGAAGACAGACGGCGATTGCTGCTGCGGAGATTTTGTGCGAGATAGCAGCTGATTAACAAGACTAGCGCAAGATGACTTCAGCAGACTTTTTTACGCTGTGTACTTCTTTCATCATAATTGCACTAGCCATAGTTTGTGGCATTGATGGCTTACCATGAACAGTATCATAGGAAGAGACCAGCCGCTAGTGTAACGCTTGAGGAAAGCGGGGAGTGGTAGGTGCTGCACTGGGGACCGCATCAGTTGAGGAGGTCAATTTATGCCATCAGCATCTGACTTTTTGTGAAATCTGTGAAATATTAGTGAGGGAGTTTTATGACAACCTTTCGGGCAGAACCGTTTTTGTGGCTTCATCTAGCAGGTATTGCTGGGGTACCTCTTGCGTTATTGATGACGGCCTGCGGTCTAGCAATCAGTACCCCTTTTACTCCTTATAGCTTAGAAATAGGGTGTCTCGTGGCGATCGCCTGGTTACCCATCATGGCGATGCAGTGGTTTCGTCCCTTTGAAATTTTTAGCTTGCTCATCGTTTCCATTCGTCCCAGCAGTTTGACGACATCACAGCGGCGAATTTTAGCCTTGTTTAAGCAACCTCAACAACGTTGGGTTGCCTTACTGGGGGGGATACTGAGCTTAGGACTTTTCTGGATAATATACATATATTCACCTGTTGCTTATAGTTTGGTGGTGAATTTGCCACAAATACGGGTTTTGGGTTTAGTGATTGCGGCGATCGCCTACTTAATAGCAAACCTATTTTTACAAGTTTCTTTGAGTGTATTGGGGGTATTACTCACATCTCAAGCCAACTATGAACTACAGTCGCCTATTGACCCAGAATCCATTTCTCAATCCTTTACCGTACCAGGCGTTAAATTGAGACAAATTCCTTTCATCCCCAAATAATAGGAAAGCACATCTTGTTAAGGAAAAATTTGTTGTTGGAGTCAAGGGGGGCGAAAGCCCCTATTTTATTGGCATTATTCTAATACCGATAAGTGTAATTATCGGCATTAGAGCATCGCTGGAGAATAAGAAGCGTTGTCTGCTGGTGTATCTTGATGAAGCCCATGTTCATCTCGACACTGATGAAGGCTATGGTTGGTCGATTTGTGGCCAGCGCTTCTGGGTTTCTTTGAGTTCCCCAGGACTAGAAAAAGTTTCTTTTTATGGACTGTATCTCTACAACCTCGGTCAAGTGAGAATTTGGCCCTTTGAGCGGGCGAACAAGGAGAACACTGTCGAGGTACTGAAACGGTTGCGGGTGGAGTTTCCCGACGTTCCTATTAAGCTGGTCTGGGATGGGGCACCCTATCATCGTGCCCAACTTGTCAAAGAAGCTGCTCACATCTTGGATATCGAACTCATACCCTTGCCAGCTTACAGTCCTGATTCCATGCCTGTTGAGCATCTATGGCATTGGCTCCGAGAGGACGTGACTTATCACACCTGCTATGAAAAAAAGGCCGATTTAATCGCCCAGGTTGACCGCTTTCAATCACGGATCAATGCTGATCCGACAGCCCTTGCTGACCGCTTGTGGGTCACCACTCATCTGGACCCCGAGGTGGAAAAACTCTGAGTTTCAACCTAGATGGGGTTTAGGTCTTTCTCCATATGTAGCTTTCAGCGATGTTTGAGGAACTTTTGTCAGCTAATTGGCACGTCGACTTCAAGCTTAAATTCCGTTTGTCATCCTCCTCAAAGCATCGGGCTTTCGTTATGGGGTGGAGTTATGGCCGTTGACACTCCCCCGCCTAAAGACGGGGGATTCTTGGTTCATAGACCAACCGTAAGCTCGCAGGATTGCTCCAACGAACCTAGAGGGTCGATCTCCCCAAGCGTATGGCTTTCCCAGTGCC
>JBEAQB010000237.1:0-4069 GCA_041164125.1 Cyanobacteriota bacterium | reverse complement strand
ATTCCTCGCATTATTGACGCCGCCGAATGGCGATCACTCGAAACAGGCTTGAGGCAACGCATCGAAGCCCTTAACTGTTTTTTGAATGACATTTACAACGACCAACACATTATCAAAGACGGCATTATCCCCCTGGATATTGTGGAATCCGCCAGTGGTTTCTTGAAGCCCTGTATTGGCATAAAGCCCCCAACGGGGGTGTGGTGTCACATCACCGGCACCGATTTAGTCCGAGACCAAAGTGGTCAATGGTATGTCTTAGAAGACAATCTTCGGGTGCCTTCCGGCATTTCCTATGTCTTAGAAAATCGGCGGGTCATGAAAAGTACCTTCCCTGACATGTTCCAAACCATTCCCATCCAACCGGTGGATAGTTATCCCAGTGAGCTGCTTGAGACATTACTCAACCTCGCGCCGCCTAATTTGCCCGATCCCACTGTGGTGGTATTGACCCCTGGTATCAATAATTCGGCTTATTTTGAACATTCATTCTTGGCCCAACAAATGGGAGTGGAATTAGTGGAAGGTCGAGATTTAGTGGTAGCCGATGGTTATTTACAAATGCGGACAACTAAAGGTTTACAACGAGTGGACGTGGTTTACCGTCGCTTGGACGATGACTTCTTAGACCCGTTAGTGTTCCGACCGGACTCTTTTTTGGGGGTAGCAGGCTTAATGGATGTCTATCGCCAAGGACGAGTTGCGCTGGCCAATGCGCCGGGAACCGGGGTGGCTGACGATAAGGTGATTTATGCCTACGTACCAGAAATGATTCGCTACTATTTGCAGGCTGACCCCATATTAGCCAACGTCCCGACCTACCTATGTTGGCGGGAAACGGACCGGCATTATGTTTTAGATCACCTAGGGGAACTGGTGGTGAAATCCGCGAATGAAGCCGGTGGTTATGGCATGTTGATGGGCCCCAGCGCTAGTGAGCAAGAGCGGGAGAGTTTTGCTGAGCGGATTCGCGCTAATCCCCGTAATTATATTGCCCAGCCCGTGTTGAACCTCTCTCGAGTGCCAACCCTCATTGGTGATCAGGTGGAGGGCCGTCACGTAGACCTCCGCCCTTATATTCTGCATCGTGGTCAGGAAATTTACGTCCATCCCGGTGGTTTGACCCGTGTCGCCTTACAGGCTGGTTCTTTGGTGGTTAATTCTTCCCAAGGGGGGGGCAGCAAAGACACCTGGGTACTGCAAAGCCCCAGTTAATCAGGGGAGGTGCGCATCAAGCGGCCCAGGCAATGACCCCATGCAGTGAATGGGACTGCTATAGTCGCTATGGCTAACAATCATTTAAAGTGTGTTTCTATGGGTAATTTCGGCCATCGTTGGCAAACGTTTGGGCGGTTGTTTATGGCAACTGTACTCGTCTTAGCGGGTCTTCATCTACTACTGTCCTTAGCCAGCCCCATGCCTGTCCAATCTCAACCCACCCAAACATCCCCGACCGGATTGATGCGCCAGGGACAACAGATTGTCATTGAAGGGAAAACGTTTAACGTTGCCTGGGGGCAATGGCAGGAGGGGGGGGAACTACACACCGGATTGAGTGATACTGGGGCAATGCAGACGTTGGGATTAGAGTTACTCGATAATGAGGCGCCCACCCATCAAATGGTGCAATGGTTCACTCGTGATCGCCGTAATTTTGCTATCCGGTTTGTGCCCCCCTATCGTTATCTCGATCTCACCCCCCTCTGGCAACCCCCAGGACAATTACCCCAGGTACAGGGTAATAAACTGATTTTGCCTGCTACCGGATCAGAAATTTTAACCATGCGGGAAGGGCGTCACGCATGGGGCAAACGGGTGGTATTAGAACTGAGTCAACCGGCTTATTGGCAAGTCAGTCAAGCAAAGACGGAAGCAGTGGTGATGGTAAATGCTTTTGACCCACAAGGGTTGGGGCGTCAAAATGGAGAGCCAACGCGGCGATCGCCAACGGTTAGCCCCATTGATGATGACGACCTAGGAGGCACGGGTGCAGGTAACACAATTCGCCATTGGCTAGACACTGCGGGCGGCCTTAGTAAAGTTCATTTTCAACTCCCTGCTGGCTATAGACTGGCTGTCAGTACCTTGGCTAACCCCTATCGTTTGGTGATTGATGCCAGAACAGATGCCCCCAAAGCCCGCACAATTAAATGGTCAAATGGCATTACTTGGCAACAAACATCCGTCAATGTTGGTGGGGGGGAGCAGTTTCCCGTAACCGTTTTAGCCATCAATCCCCGATCGCCAGAAATTTCCTTACGCCCCATTATGACCAATCCCCAGCAGGCGCAAGGTACAGCCCCATTATTAACCCTGGCCAGGAATCAACAGGTATCAGCCGCGATTAATGGGGGGTTTTTTAACCGCAACACCCAATTACCACTAGGGGCGATTCGGACCAATCAAGCATGGGTATCGGGGCCTATCCTCAACCGAGGGGCGATCGCCTGGAATGATCAAGGGGAGTTTAAACTGGGGCGTTTGGCATTAACAGAAACCGTGATTACCAGCACGGGCAAACGATTGGCTATTAATTATCTCAACAGTGGCTATGTGCAAAAAGGTCTCGCCCGTTATACCCCCACCTGGGGCAAAGCATACACCCCCTTAACGGATAACGAGACCGTTTATGTTGTGCAACACAATCAAATTACGGGGCAATATCCTCTGGGCAAAGCTGGACAGTTACCACGGTCAATTCCCATGGATGGCTATTTAATCATTGATCGGGGTAACCAAATATCTCCAACTATTTTTCCCATAGGGAGCACTGCGACTCTGACGGGTGGGCCGTTGCCCGCAGAGTTTGATCGCTTTCCCCATAGTCTGGCAGCAGGCCCCTTACTGATTGATCAAGGTCGTATTGTCCTCAATGCTGAAGCCGAGAAATTCTCCAAAGCCTTTCAACAACAACAGGCGTCCCGGAGCGCGATCGCCTTAGATCAATCGGGTAATTTACTGTTAGTTGCCGCCCACAATCGCGTCGGGGGACGTGGTGCTAGCCTGAATGAATTTGCCCTCATACTTAAACAATTAGGCGCGGTGGGGGCGTTAAATTTAGATGGTGGGAGCTCCACGGGCTTGTCTTTGGGGGGTCAATTACTGGATCGCTCCCCAGTGACCGCGGCGAAGGTCAGTAATGCACTGGGGGTCTTTGTTCGCTGACGGACAGGAGTAATGGATGTTGACATGTTTTTCTGACGCCATACCAGAAACAGCTTTGCCAGTGACTGATGGCTCTGGGGAGCATTTTTGTATAGTGCCGGAGCAAGTCCCCCTTGCGCTAGGATGAACAACTGAATATGTCACTGTAATCCATCAATCGTTTTCGGGGTCTTGCAACGGAGGTAAATTATCACAGTGAATCCCATTGAGTTGATTCAAAAAGGCGGGGTGGCGATGGTGCCCCTCATTCTCCTGTCAATTTTGTCAGTCAGCACCATCATTGAAAGATTATGGTTTTGGGGGCAAATTTTGCTTTTGAGTTCCCAGACCGCTGCCCGTATTCTAGAAACCGCCGCCCGAGATTGGACTGCAGGCATCCGTGTTGCCCAGGAAAATCGTAAACTACCGATCGCCAAATATTTATTAGCGCCCTTACGATTGCCTCACCCTGACCCCGACGTATTTCATCTGGCGTTGGAAGCCGCTGCCGATGATCAATTGGGCGTCATGCGTCGGGGCGACAAAATTTTAGAAGCAGTGATTGCCCTTTCTCCCCTACTCGGTTTGTTGGGGACTGTGTTGGGGTTAATTCAATCCTTAAGTTCGATTCAGATCAGCGACTTGGGCACTGCCTCTACGGCCGGGGTAACGTTGGGAATTGGCGAATCATTGATTTCCACCGCAACGGGATTGATTGTTGCCATTATTAGCCTCGCTTTCTATCGTCTTTTCCAAGGCCTATGGTTTAACCAAATGCGAGTCTTTCGTAGAGCTGGTAGCGAGCTAGAAGTGCTGTATCGACAACGCTGGCTTGAGCCTGAGATGATCGATGACACTGCCTCGCCGATGTTTCCGTCAAAATCGCCCAATATTCCCCAAGAATCCCTGTAATTCAGGCCTGATT
>JBEAQB010000236.1:0-4493 GCA_041164125.1 Cyanobacteriota bacterium | reverse complement strand
GGAGATGGCAGAAGGGTTAGCGGATATTTTTCTGAATGGGGTGCTCTTAACCCCAAACCAGGGGAAGGACTGACCCGCCATTTATCTTGGGCTGGCAGTCCCCTTTAAATAATTTGGTATTAATGCGCACAAAATTAATCCCTAGAAATTTCCATTAGGTTTGAGAGCATTCTTGACATATTTCTTGATATTGTCATGATTTGTCCCTCATCACCGCTAGAATGACTTTACGTTAACAACCCAATACGATTCTTCCTCATCTGCTCCTGATCTTTGACGATTAATGCGCCAACTTTACATCTCTTAAAATTGCTTCACTTATCTTTTTAATAAAAATTTAAGATTTTTGAATATCTCACAAAGAAATAGGCTAGAATTCAGCAATTACATTATGGTGTAAGAAGTATTATTGATGTCGGGGGAGTCCTTTCTGGGGGATTTGCCCTTGCTCAGGAGAGAGAGTCACCATGAACAATTTACTGCGTTCCCTATTGCTTACCCTGTTCTTGAGCTTTACCTTACCTATCCTTTTGTTGGTTGCGGTGTTAACTGGATTAGGTATTTTAGGCTATCTACCTGTGGTGGATACCGTGAGTCAGTTTGCGTTATCTCAATTAATTCAGTTTTTGGTGATTTTTGGTGATGGTGCTATGTGGCCTGGTCTACTGATCATTGCGGCAACCTGTAGTCTGGTGGCCGGCTTTTTTGATTTGTTTAATTTTTGGCTTTATCAGACTGTGCGGAATCATTAACTGTCCCTGCGTCAATAGGGTTGGTAATCAGGACTTTTACGCTGTAGGTGACCCTTGAGGGGTGCTTAGTTCATTCCCTTGGGCGCGTTTACTGCCAAAGATTGCCGACGGAGGGGGCAAACAATGAGCCGTAGTCTTGCCAAGCGTTTGACGGTTGGGTTATTAATCGGGTCTTTAGGTTTTAGTTTTAACGTGGGTTTTGTCTCCCCTGTAGCGGCCCAATCGTGGCTCAATTTACTTTTTCAAGGTTTGCAAGTTATTCAACTCTCCACGCTATCCGATGCCCAAGAGGTGCGCTTGGGTCGACAGGTTAATCAACAACTCATTAAGCAAGGGAAATTCAAACTTTCTGGCGATCGCCGTTTGCAGGGTTATGTGAATGAGATTGGTCAACGGTTAGCGCAAACCAGTTCTCGCCGGGATATTCCCTATACGTTTCAGGTAGTAGATGACAAAGCCATTAATGCCTTTGCTACGATGGGGGGCTTTGTTTACATCAATACGGGCTTAATTTATGCCGCCGAAAACGAAGCAGAGTTAGCCAGTGTCATCGCCCATGAAATTGCTCACATTGCCGATCGCCATGCCGTAACCCGGATGCGGGATATGGCTCTCTCCCAAGGCCTCATAACTGCGACGGGAATGCAGGAAAGTCAGGTGGTGCAGATGGCGATACAGTTGGGGTTTAACCTCCCCATGAGTCGGGAAGATGAACTGGCCGCTGACAACCTCGGTCTCCGCAACTTAATCAATGCCGGTTACGCCCCAGCAGGAATGGTCAGTTTTATGAAAAAACTCCAACGCCAGGGCAATGCGGCCCCTGAATTCCTCAGCACGCATCCATTAACCCAAAATCGAATTGTGGCCTTACAGCGCTCGATTCCTGATCGTTACCTCAATAGGGGAGATGGGCTAGATCCCCGTGTCTATAATCAACGCATTGGTCGCCGCTCCCGGTCGGCGGTTCTCACTGTCCCTTTAAAATACGCCTATCGCCTACGGTTTTAGACTATGACGGCACAGAAAGTTTCCCTCTACCCGTACCACCCACTGCCCGGGCAGGGTGGAACTTTGGGCACGATTCGGGGCCGGGATTAAGGCCACGACTGCTTCAATCTGGTCAAAGTTAGGGGCATGGCGTTGAAAAGATTGCAAAAAAAGTCGAATCACCCGCCGTTGTAGCGCCAACGGTTGGGTTTGGAGAGTAATACGATCCAGGCGATCGCCGTCCAGGGAGAGAACTTGCTGATACAAGGTACAACTGAGGTGATCTAAGTATTCGACTTCCGCTGTGATAATTGCCACGGTTTGGGCCAGGTTCGTTTCCACCTGGGGATTAAACTGCTGCTGAAGATAGGGAATAAGTTCGTGGCGGATGCGGTTGCGGCGATAGTCCAGTTTTTGATTCAATGCATCTTCCCAAATCGGTAATGCCTGTTGGCGGCAAAAGTCCCCAGTTTGTTGACGACTGATGTCTAACAGGGGTCTGAGTAACGTCACAGCGGGGGATAAGGGCCGTTCCCACCCCATGGCCTGCAAACCATCGCTGCCGCTTCCCCGGAATAAGTTGAAAAGCAGGGTTTCTGCGCGATCCGTTTGGGTGTGGCCCGTCATGACCAGGGGAAAGTGCTGTTCCTCGGCGATCGCCGTTAAGGCTTGATACCGCCAAATTCGTGCTGCAGCTTCGGTTTCAGGCAAATCAGTCGCATTCTTTTGAAAATAAGGGAGTTCATAACCTGCCGCAATCTTTGCCACATGGTCGGCAATCCCCTGATCGGTTGACCAACCGTGATCACAATGGGCGACCCCTAATTCCCACTGCCATTGTTGTTGTAAATCTTTCAATAACTGCAATAAACAGAGAGAATCCTGCCCCCCCGACACCGCGACCAAAATACGCCCAGTTTGGCGCGATAAACTAGACCGCCGTTTGAAAAACTGCTGCAGCTTACTATGTAATACGGTCCAAGCCATTAGCAAACGTCCTTTGAGACCACTGGAATACCCGCCCTACTCTCCCCATCCTGCCGTCACTGTAGCGAGGATAATAGTCGCCTGAAAAGCCGTACTCGACCACCATGGCTTGCTAGCAACCACCTCGCCAGATGTCACGGCAGAATAGCGGTGACGATGGTTGGTTTCCCCCTCTAGGGGCATTGAGTCTCCCCTCAGAGGGGTTTCCGTTTTGACCCTAGGGTTTCAACACTGAACCTTCACGTGGTTACCAACCGTTTTTTCAGTGCTTTGGCCCGACGCAGGGCCACTTTATTGGTCGGCTCGATCGCCAGACTTTGGTCATAGAGTTCGACAGCCTTATTAACCATCTGTTTTTTTTCGTAAACATTGGCCAGGTTATTGAGGGCAATCACATAATCAGGATAGAGTTTTAAGGCATCTTTATAGTGGCGAATCGCTAAATCTAACTGCTCTTGGGCAAAACAAGCATAGCCCATCGCGTTATAGATCAACGCCTTGTTTTCTGGTTCAACGTCAGTGTCAGCCTTGAGGGCTTTCTGAAAGAGGGTCATGGATTGAGAGTATAGTTTTTTATCTAAATAAATACTCCCTAGTTGATAGTATTCCTTGGCGGTACCTTTGCTTTTTTGCAATTTTTTTTGTAGCTTACCAAACGTATTTTCTAAACGGCGGGCTTTGATGATTTGGCTGAAAACAAAAACGCCGAGTCCCCCCAAAATAATTAATAAACCAGAAAGATAAATAACAGGTAAGGAATCCGTCATGGGAATTGTGTTTGCTGAAATTTGCTTGAATTAAAAAGAGTGAAGTAATGATTGAAGGCAGAGTGGCGGCCGCCCCCGACTGAAGCATCGCCGCTTCCCCTCCGTATCCGTATTGTACGGTCAGTCTGGACAGGATTTAGACTCTCGCTTGAGGGAAGGATTCCGGTGGGCACCACGCTTACCTCGGCCCAGGCTTGCCGGGAGGGGTAAATCAACATTAAAATTTGTAAAGTGTTTACACACTGAACAAAAATTCATTAAGCAATCATTAGGTTTGGTCAAGAATGCGCGTTGCAATTGTGGGAGCTGGGTTGGCGGGGATGGCAACCGCCGTAGAATTGGTGGATGCGGGTCATGACGTGGAATTGTACGAAGCGCGGAGTTTCATCGGCGGTAAGGTGGGCAGTTGGGTGGATAAAGACGGTAATCATATTGAAATGGGGCTACACGTCTTTTTTGGCTGTTATTACAACTTATTCGATTTGATGAAGAAGGTGGGAGCCATCCATAACCTCCGCCTCAAGGAACATACCCATACCTTCATTAACCAAGGGGGACGCATTGGGGAACTGGATTTTCGGTTTCTGACCGGCGCTCCCTTTAACGGGCTCAAAGCCTTTTTCACCACCTCCCAATTGGGCCCCCAGGACAAAATTGCCAATTCCATCGCCCTAGCCACCAGCCCGATTGTGCGGGGGTTAGTGGACTTTGACGGGGCCATGAAGACCATTCGGGCGTTAGATCGGATTAGTTTTGCCGAGTGGTTTCTCAGCAAAGGGGGTAATCAAGGCAGCCTCAAAAAAATGTGGGACCCGATCGCCTATGCCCTGGGGTTTATTGACACGGAAAATATTTCCGCCCGCTGTATGCTGACCATTTTCCAACTCTTTGCCGCCCGGACTGAAGCTTCGGTACTGCGAATGTTGGAAGGGTCTCCAGCGGAATATTTACACAAACCGATTCAGGATTATTTGGAAAAACGGGGGGCGAAATTTCATAC
>JBEAQB010000235.1:0-4169 GCA_041164125.1 Cyanobacteriota bacterium | reverse complement strand
TATAGTCCCACCTTCCGGACGGTGACGGTTTTTCTGGCAGCTGTGGGTTTGGTATTAACCCCCATTTATCTCCTTTCCATGTTGCGCCAGTTATTCTATGGAACCGACGCCATGCCGGCCTGTAACTTAGGCGACAATAATTTAACGCCTAAATCAGACCAAGAGGCAGTCTGCTTCGGAACGAGTTGCGTTTTACCCGGTGACGCCCGTTACGACGATGCCTATCCTCGAGAAGTCTTCATCGCCGCCTGCTTCCTGCTACCTATTATTGCTGTTGGGCTTTACCCCAAATTGGCAACCCAGGCCTACGACGCCACAACGGTGGCAGTTAATAGCAACGTGCGTCAATCCTACGTTCAGATTGCCGAAACCAATCCTGGCATCTATGCAAACGGGTTAACGACCCCTCAAATTCCCCACACAGATTTTGCCACGATATCCGTTAAATAACCGGTGATCTCATTACCTCGGACGGCTGAGCCGTCCCTTAATTGCACAATCTAGGGTAGAAGGATAACTCCTCTACCCTATTTTTTTGTTCACAGTCTTGGCGGTTAGTTCCCCGTTTGCAGTTTGTGAACCAAATCATTAAACAATTGCCAGTTATCATCCTCGGCGATCGCCTCCCAAACGGTTTCGATGCGGGGACGGAGGCAATCCGTTAGCGGGTTCGCTGCTTGCAGGGTCGATTCAATTGCCTCAAATTCCCTGGGGGACAACTGAGTCAAAAGTTGATGGTATAGTGTCCGCCATTGCTCCCAATCAGCCCCCCCCAGGTCAGTATTGTCTAAAATCAGGGGGGGAGATTCACGCCAGCTTGGGGTGAACTGTTGTCGCAACGTGGCAAAGAAATTTGGGTATTCCCAGGGACTGGTGGCTAAACAGCTTAATGTTTGGTTGATTAATTGTTCCGCCAGGGGCAAATCGATCGCCGTCGCGTTTGCGATGCCTAAGCGTCGCAGCATCAAAGTGAGGTAATGGTCTGCATAGGTCGTTGCGTAGGTTTTCAGGGCTGCTTCCATTTCAGCTACCGGCAACACTGGGGATAATGCTGTTTTTAACTTCTCTAAATTGGATCGACAAATCCCGGGCTGATTGCCAAAACAATAAAAGCCCTCATAGTCGAAATAGGCTGCTGTAAAACGAGGATTATAAACCGGCATAAAGGCAAAGGGGCCATAGTCAAAACTTTCCCCGGTAATCGACATGTTGTCGGTGTTTAAAACCCCATGACAAAACCCTGCCGCCATCCACTGGGCCACCAATTGAGCGACCCGTGCCACTAGGGCCTGGAAAAACTGAAGATAGCAATCCAGGCGATCGCCATTGGGGTCAATGTCTGGGTAATAGGTTGCAATGACATGATCGAGTAGTTGAGCGATCAAATCAGGGCGTTGACAATACCGCAAGCGCTCAAACGTACCAAAGCGAATATGGGAACGGCTAAAACGCACCATAACCGCTGAGCGGGTGGGAGACGGTTCATCACCACGCCAGAGTGCTTCCCCGGTTTCCACTAAACTGAGGCAGCGGGATGTTGTTACTCCCAGACGGTGTAATGCTTCTGCGGCCAACACTTCTCGTACGCCGCCTTTTAAGGTTAATCTGCCATCCCCCCGCCGGGAATAGGGGGTTTGCCCAGATCCCTTTGTCCCAAAATCATAGAGTTGACCGTCCACTCCCCGCACTTGACCGTAAAGAAAACCGCGACCATCCCCCAATTCGGGATTGTAAACCTGACCATAACCGGCAATTTGATGGCCATGGTAGCGTAGGGCTAAAAACGGTCTCATCCCCGTCAATAGTCCGAAGGCCTCGACAAAGTCATCATCGTTGACTGTTTGGGGGGACAACCCGAGCTGGGGCAACACCTCATTATTGCGAAACCGTAGTTTGTGTTGGGGAAAGGTAGCCGCTGTAACGGGATCGTAAAAATCGTTACCGAGAGACTCTAGGGCCGGTTCGTAGGTGAGGGTCAAAAAAGGATTATTCACAATAGCGTGCCAAAATAACGAGAAACAATATCCGAGGCGTTAACGGTAATGATGGTATTATCCCAACGTTGCCGTGAATTGTGCTAATTTTTGTTTCTGTCTGCAAAACCCCGGTCAGGTCTTGACCGGGGATAAGCACGGCCAAGCATTATCAAATATCTGAACTGATTCTGGGAAAGTTTCACCATGACCTTAGCCAAACGAATTTTGCCTTGTTTAGATGTCAATGCGGGACGGGTGGTTAAGGGGGTCAATTTTGTCGACCTTAAGGATGCGGGCGATCCGGTGGAATTGGCCAGAATTTACAATCAGGCAGGGGCTGACGAGCTGGTGTTTTTGGATATTACCGCCACCCATGAGCAGCGGGACACCATCATTGATGTTGTGTATCGCACGGCTGAAGAGGTCTTTATTCCCCTCACCGTTGGAGGCGGCATTTCGACCTTGGCGCACATTAAGCAATTACTGAGGGCTGGGGCTGACAAGGTGAGTGTTAACTCCTCGGCGGTACGAGATCCCGATTTTATCAACCGAGCCAGTGATCGTTTTGGTCGGCAGTGTATTGTGGTGGCGATCGACGCCCGACGGCGGGTTGACCCTCACAATCCCGGCTGGGATGTGTACGTACGAGGAGGGCGAGACAATACGGGACTGGATGCGATCGCCTGGGCGAAGGATGTCACGCAACGGGGGGCGGGGGAATTACTCGTCACCAGTATGGATGCGGACGGGACGCAAGCCGGCTATGATCTGGCGCTGACGTCGGCCATTGCCAGCCAGGTGGAAATTCCGGTGATTGCCTCGGGAGGGGCCGGTAATTGTCAGCATATTTACGAAGCCTTAACCACCGGCAAAGCGGAAGCGGCATTGTTAGCGTCATTGTTACATTACGGTCAACTAACCATCGCTGACCTAAAAACGTTTTTGCAGGATCGCCGGGTGCCTGTCCGTCAGACTTAAGGCAGATCTAGAGAAAAGCTTAAATTCTTCAGATTTTGCTTGCCACATCAATGACATCGCTTAAAATGAGAAATAGGTTTACATTTTGTAACATATGTTGGTGCCCATTCTCATTTTTGATGTAGCGTTGGTGGCGTGGTCGCTACACCTGATGCAACAGGCAGTCGAAGAGCAGGAGTTTTCGTTGATGTTGGCGGGAACCCTAGTGGCGTCTGCTGCCGCTGCTATGTTGGTGGTCTATTTCTTGATGGGTAACTGCCTTTCTCACCTGGCTCAACTATCGTGACATGCCGCAAGTTTTTACTCAGGTCGGCTTCTCCCCTACATGAAATTGGTTGCTCTCACTGCCTGTTCCCGCCACCGTCCCACTTTACTGTATTTACCGGGGATGGATGGCACAGGACAGCTATTTTATCGCCAACAGGCTGCCCTATCAGACCACTTTAACTTGCTCGCCCTTGTCCTGCCGTCCACTACGTTACCGCTGACTTGGACGGCGATCGCCACGCAACTTCACCATTGTTTAGATAACCAGACTCTCCACCATCCCCTCTATATTTGTGGTGAGTCCTTTGGGGGCTGTTTGGCCCTGGCCTATGCCTCTCAATTTCCTGATCAGATTGGGAAATTAATCTTAATCAACCCTGCCACTGGTTTTGACCGCCGCCCCTGGTTACAGTTGGGCATCCCCCTCAATCGTTGGTTACCCGATGGGCTGCAGGGATTAATCACCTTAACCGGCTTGCCTTTTCTAGCTGCTATAGAGCGTATTCAACCCGAGGATCGCCGGCAATTATTACGAGCAATGCGCGCCTTATCGCCAGCGATGGTGGCAGAACGTCTAGCGTTATTACAACAATTTTCTGTGTCGGCACTTGACTGGCAACGGCTTCAACTCCCCTGTCTCATCCTCGCCAGTCAGGGCGATCGCCTACTTCCCTCCGTCGCAGAGGCCTACCGCCTCATGGCCAGACTGGCCCAAGCTCAAGTTCACATTTTGCCCCACAGTGGTCACGCTTGCTTATTGGAAACAGCGTTATCACTCAAGCTAATTTTAGCAGAACAAAATTGGTTACCGCTCTCTCCCTTATCAACTGGGTTGGAACGTTAGACCAATGGCGATCGCCCTAACCAGGGACGTGTCTGGGGATCGCTATCCAGCCAGGGGACGAAGAAGCAACAACAACCTGTCAGTGTTATTGACTGAAAACAACA
>JBEAQB010000234.1:0-3863 GCA_041164125.1 Cyanobacteriota bacterium | reverse complement strand
CCCATCCCTGATTGCTCCACCACCATGGGAACAACGCTGTGAATATGGGTTTGGGCTGAGCTGACAGGGGAACGGTAGGCAGAACAAGAGTCAACCATAGGTTTAGTAAAATTTAAGGCGCTAGATTGGGGGGGTTGGGGCTATCCGCCCCTAGGGTAGACAATTTTGAAATTTCTTGCCGGCACTTTCCTAATTATGACCCAGATTTTGAGTGATCTCGGGGGAAACGACCCTTTTGGCGGTGCTTTTGAACGTTGTCGCTCAGAATAATCACCAAGATATAGGTCAGTGCCAATCAAGCGGCTCGGGTTATTCCTGGACTGTGGTTGCATCAACGGTAACGGTTGCGTCGATTTCACCGTCTCCGTTTTCTGGGGCGTCTTCCTCTGTTTCTGCTGGGCTGAGGCTGCCTTCGGGCAATAATTCCACAGAAACAATTTCTTTAAGCCAGGTAAGCACTTTGTCTTCAATGAGGGTGGCATAGACATAACTTTCTAAGCGATCTTGATCAATTTTTTGACCTTTAAACTGCTCTTGGAGATCAGCGATTTTAGCGTCGGTCTCTTCTTCTGTGGGTTCGAGACTTTCCTGTTTAGCAATTTCGGTGATCATCAATTGACTTTTTAAGGTGGCGATCGCCTCGGGACGGGCATTTTCCTGGAGGGTTTTAAGCATATCATCCCCCTCTTGGAAAATTTGTGATAAATCCAAGCCCATGCCTTCCAATTCCCGGGCTGTCTGGGCCACTAGGCGTTCACATTCCTGTTTAATTAACGTTTCTGGCAATTCACCGGTGAAGACATCGCTCAACGCCTTTTTGATGGCTCCTTTAATGTTATCGTCCGTACTTTGTTTAGCTTCCGTTTGGAACTGGGCTTCCAAGTCCTGACGCAATTCGGCGATCGTCTCAAAGTCACTGACCTCTTCGGCAAAATCATCATCCAGATCTGGTAACTCTTGAAACTTAATCTCCTTGACAGTGATTTTGAATAAAACATCATCTCCGGCTACCATCTCTAAGGGATAATCCCCAGGAAAGGTGACAGGAATCAGCTTGGTTTCTTCAGGCGCCATTCCCACAATGCCTTCCACAATCCCTGCCACAAAGCGTCCAGCCTCTAGCTGCACATTGAAGTCGGTGCCCGCCAGGTCTTCCAATGGTTCTCCTGCTGTGCCATCTTCCTTAACCGAGAAAGCTTGATAGTCAACAATTGCCAAGTCCCCTAAGATAGCGGGGCGGTCTTCAACTGGCACGAGTGTGGCCCGTTCTTTTCGGGCTTCCTCCAGCCATTCATCCACTTTTGCCGGATCGTATTCAATCTCCTCTGCTTTGACGGACAGGGTTTTGTACCCCTCCGGCTCGTACTCCGCTGTCGGAAAGATATCGGCAGACACACTCACGGTCAATGAGGCATTTGGATCGAAAGCCTGCACTAAGCTTTCCATGTCAGAACGAAGATTAAAATTACCAATAATTGGCAATTCCTCTTGCCGTACTGCTGCCTTGATGCTGGTGTCGATCAATTCCTCAATGACCGTCGCCTTCACATAAGAGTGTCCTAACCGTTGCACCACAATGGAACGGGGTACCTTCCCCCGACGAAAACCAGGAATATTAACGCTCCGGGCTAATTTATTAACAACGTTCTCATAAACTTTTTTGGCAGATTCGGCAGGAATTTCGATTTCTAAGCCAATTTGGCTATCGGGTAATTTTTCCTGGGTGACTTTCATTGATAGGGGATCTCGATGGTGAAACAACTGGAAAGAGGTCATTAGACAAGGGGGCCGGTCGTAACGGACAGATCGTCTGATAGGCTTGTGTGCTCCTCGGCCTATGCTATTCTAATGACACCTGTTTGGAAGCAGTTTTCCTGGTTTGCGCCGCAGCGCTGCAATTGGACGCGCTTGTTGGCGGTCAACCTAATTGATAATAGTATAAGCCGAGCGAGATTGCCGTCCTCAGCAAAAAAGACTCTATCTCAATCTAAACATAAATTTGTTACCGGAGGAGTAACCGTTGGCATCACCGATACGAGTCGCCATCCTAGGCGCGACAGGTGCTGTAGGCACTGAATTATTGGAACTGTTAGACAGTCGTCAATTCCCCTTAGCGGATTTGAGGCTCCTCTCTTCACCGCGATCCGCTGGCAAGATCTTGAAATTTCGTGGTGAACCCCTCAAGGTTGAAGCCGTTGACCCTGGACTGTTTAAAAATTGTGATTTAGTCCTCGCGTCAGCGGGGGGAGCAACCAGCAAGGCCTGGGCAGAAACCATTCAAGCAGCTGGGGCAGTGATGGTGGATAACTCCAGTGCCTTTCGGATGCGACAGGATGTGCCCCTTGTGGTGCCAGAGATTAATGCCGAGGCGGCTGCTCAGCACCAAGGCATTATTGCTAATCCCAATTGCACAACGATTTTAATGGGGGTGGCTATCTATCCTCTGCACTGTATCCAGCCTATTCAACGCATTGTAGTGTCCACCTATCAGTCGGCCAGCGGGGCCGGGGCCCGAGCAATGGCAGAAGTTGAGCAGCAAAGTCGAGATATATTGGATGGCAAGGTGCCCGAGGCAGAAATTTTGCCCTATCCCTTAGCCTTTAACCTTTTTCCCCATAATTCGCCAATAACTGACAATTACTATTGTGAGGAAGAAATGAAAATGGTGCAGGAAACGCGGAAAATCTTTGCTGCGCCTACCCTGCGGATCACAGCAACCTGTGTGCGAGTGCCGGTGTTGCGAGCCCATTCCGAAGCCATTAACTTGGAGTTTGCCTCTCCCTTTCCCGTCGCTGAGGCGAAGGCGGCTCTAACTAAAGCCCCAGGGGTTAGGGTGGTTGAAAATTGGCAACAAAATTATTTCCCGATGCCGATGGAAGCGTCGGGCAAAGATGACGTTCTCGTCGGGCGTATCCGCCAGGATATTTCCCATCCCCATGGGTTAGAGTTGTGGTTGTGCGGCGATCAAATTCGTAAAGGGGCAGCCCTCAATGCGGTGCAGATTGCGGAATTATTAGTGGATCGGGGGTGGCTCTGAGCTGGGGGGCTCCCCGTCCATCCCTCCCTAGTGTTTGGGTGTAGAGGATTAAAAAAATACTTCGGCTCCCAACAGACAGGTTTTTGACGATTTTTGTGTATTGTTAGCGTGTTGAGATGATTTATGCCTGATTTTGCAAACACGTCTCCGTTCGGCCCGGTGCTGACGGCAATGGTGACACCGTTTAACACTGAGGGAGCGGTGGATTACGGGGTGGCAGAAAAGTTAGCTGACCATTTAATCCGCCATGGCAGCGATGGTTTAGTCGTCTGTGGGACAACGGGGGAATCTCCTACCCTGTCTTGGGCAGAGGAGCATGAGTTATTTCGGGTGATTAAACGCGCCGTTGGCGATCGCTGCTCGGTGATTGCTGGGACGGGGTCAAATTGTACCCAGGAGGCAATGGAGGCGACTCAAATTGCGGCCAAGTTGGGGGTAGATGGTTCCCTACAAGTGGTTCCCTATTACAACAAACCGCCCCAGGCAGGACTCTATGCCCATTTTGAGGCGATCGCCGCAGCGGCCCCAGATCTACCCATGATGTTGTACAACATCCCTGGGCGAACCGGCCAAAGTTTAACGCCAGAAACCGTGGCGCAGTTGGCGGAAATCAACAATATTGTAGCCATTAAAGAGGCTACGGGCAGTTTAGAGCAAGCCTCCCAAATTCGGGCTTTAACCCCCCCTGAGTTTGCGCTCTATGCTGGCGACGACCTGTTAACACTCCCCCTTTTAGCGGTAGGTGCCAGCGGTGTTGTTAGTGTGGCTAGCCATTTAGTTGGCGATCGCCTCCAGCAGATGATCCAGCATTTTCAGGCCGGCCAAA
>JBEAQB010000233.1:0-5186 GCA_041164125.1 Cyanobacteriota bacterium | reverse complement strand
TGATGCTTTGAATGAGCGAATTTATCACACCATTAATAATGGGGTCTATAAATGTGGATTTGCCACAACCCAAACGGCTTACGAGGAGGCGATCGCCCCGCTGTTTGAGAGTCTTGCCTGGTTAGAGGGCATTCTAGCGACGCATCACTATTTAACCGGTGACCACATCACCGAGGCTGATTGGCGCTTGTTCACTACCTTGATTCGGTTTGATGCGGTTTATGTGGGACATTTTAAATGTAATTTGCACCGTATCCAGGACTACCCTAACCTATGGCGTTATCTGCGGGATCTGTATCATCAACCTGGTATTGCTGAAACAGTTAACTTTCAGCATATTAAAGGGCATTATTACGAAAGCCATCTAACCATTAATCCCACAGGCATTGTCCCGAAGGGGCCCCTCATTGATTTATAGAAGATTGTTGTAATCCATCCCACTCTGCCATGCGTGTGTCTCTGCCCTACAGCGCCGATAATCGTCATCCCCATCACATCGCGGAAGTCATTGAGACCAGTACAACAGGGTTTTTAGCCCAGTGTTTGGAACCCGATGAGTTGAATTTTCCGGCGATGCCGCCTTTTGGTAGTTGGGTCACGGCGATCGATGACGATACGGGCAATCGTATTTTTGCTGTGGTCAGTTACGTGACGACAACGCCCATTGACTCCATTCATCGCGCCCGAGCCTTGGGTCTGTCGTTGTCAGAACTGCGGGAACAACAACCCCAAATTTTCGCTATGCTGAAAACGGAATTTCAAGCAGCCATTCTGGGGTTTGAAACGTCGGAAAATCGAGCGCAGCATCAATCCCGTCGCACCTTTCATTATTTACCCCCCCGCCCGCCCCAAATTCACCAAGCGGTCTTTCGTGGCGATCGCCAAGAGATTATTCGGTTTACGGATTCACCGGACTTTCTGCGAATTTTATTGCAAGTAACCGATGCTCCGGTGGACGCCCTGATTGCAGCGGTGTTGCGGGAAGCCTACGTTATGCGCCAGGGCGATCGCCATTGGCTGGTGGAGATCGGCCGCAACCTCAGTTTATGGCTCAAGGATGATTATGATCGCCTGCGATATGTGCTCAGCCAAATTCATTTTTAGGGGACACTAGCCACCATGAGTTTTTCTAGGGCTTCCCATCCTAACCCTTGACGAATAATTTGGGGCACCTGGTTGGTAAAATCAACAATGCTGGAGGTTTGATAACCGGCGTCTTGTCCATCGTCAACGATCAGGTCAACTAATTTATCAAACCGGTCAAATAGTTCTGCTTTTTCCGTGATCTCAAACTCATCGTGGTCTGGTAAATGGGCAGAGGTGGAGATAATTGGATTCCTTAACGATTGCAAAAGGCTTTGGCAAATCGAGCGATCGGGAACACGGATGCCGGTGGTTTTGCGTTTGGGATCCATCACCAGTTTGGGCACTTGCTTCGTCGCTGGCAACAAAAACGTATAGGGACCAGGAATTAGACGGCGCATAAGGCGATAGGCCGTATCCGACACCACGGCATAGGCAGCAATATTGGACAATGAGGAACAGAGAAACGTTAACGGTTTATTATTAGACAGTTGTTTAAGTTGTCTCACCCGTTGCACGGCGCTTTTGTCGTTGAGGTCGCAACCAATCGCATAGACGGTATCGGTGGGATAAAGCATGATTGCGCCTTGCCGTAGGGATTTGCTAATGGTCTCAACGGTTCGTTGTTGGGGCGTTTCGGGATGCAGCGTGTAGAAAGTAGCCATTGTTCTATGAGTTTGATTGCTTATTTTGATTGTCCCACGGGGATTTCCGGCGATATGTGCCTGGGCGCTTTAGTTGATGCTGGGGTTCCTTTAGGATACCTGACAGGGCAACTGGGTCGCTTGGGGATGAACGATGAGTTTCGTCTAACGGCAACTCGTGTCCAAAAGCAGGGTCAGGCAGCAACGAAAGTCGCGGTTGACTTAACCGGGGACGCTGCATCTGAGGCAGGGGGTCATGCCCATCCCTCCCACCGTCACTTGCCGACGATTGAAACGTTGATTAAACAGGCAGACTTACCAGCAACAGTGACCGCCTGGAGTTTAGCAATTTTCCAAAATCTGGCGATCGCCGAAGGGGCAGTGCATGGCATTGCACCGGAGCAGGTACATTTCCATGAGGTGGGGGCAACCGATGCCATTGTGGATATTGTCGGCACCTGTTTGGGGTTAGATTATCTCGGTATTGAACACTGCTATTGGTCGGCCTTACCAACGGGAAGTGGAACTGTGCGGGCGGCCCATGGACAATTACCGGTGCCTGTCCCGGCGGTGCTAAAACTCTGGCAGACACGCCATGTCCCAATTTATGACAATGGGATTGCCGGTGAATTAGTTACCCCCACCGGCGCGGCGATCGCCATTACGTTGGCGAAACAATTTGGGGAACGACCCGCAATGCATTTACAGACTGTGGGCTTAGGGGCCGGCACTAAAGAATTCAAGACCGCCAACATTTTACGTCTTTGGATTGGGGCAACTAACCCAACCCCTTCGCCCTCGGAGGCACCCTGGTTAGGTCAACTCGAAACCATTGTTGTGCTAGAAACCCAATTGGACGACCTCCAACCCCAAGCGATCGCCTATTTGCTCGAAAAACTTCTGGCCGAAGGCGCGATGGAGGTTTTTAGTCAGCCGATCACCATGAAAAAATCTCGCCTAGGAACCCTCCTGACTGTATTGTGCCATCCTGATCGACAAGCCCACTGTCAGACCTTGATTTTTCAAGAAACCACTACCTTAGGGATTCGGGTACAACACCAACCCCGTTACAGCCTCGCACGGCAGTGGCAAACGGTGGACCTTCCCGCTGGCCCAGTCCGCATCAAAATTGCTTATGGTGGTGAGCCCGACCCCTCTCAGATTATCAATGCCCATCCTGAATTTGAGGATTGCGTTGCCCTCGCTAGGGCGACAAACCAGCCCTGGCAATTAATCCATCAACAGGCGATCGCCACATTTTTTGCTCATTTACCGGCAGAATAGTGGTTGGCTTTAGCGATTAGCTTAGCGGCGATCACCCCTCCGATGAAGCCAAATAAATGCCCTTGCCAAGAAACCTGTGGACGCCCCGGTAACAGCCCCCACAGCATACCACTGTAGGTAAAGAAGACAAGCATCGATAAGGCGATCGAGGCAATATTGCGCTGAAAATAGCCGCGAAAGAGTAAGAAACCGAGATAGCCAAAAATCAGAATACTAGCGCCGACAGTCACAGTATGACTGGGGGCAAACAGCCAAACCCCTAATCCTCCCACCAGCATGGAGAAGCAGGTCACAATCCAAAAGTCTCTGGTTTCTTGCAGCATGACTAACCAGGCCAAGAGGATGAAAGGGATGGTGTTGGTGGCAAGATGGCCCAGACCACCGTGGAGAAAGGGGGCAAATAGGATTCCCCGCAGGCCGATGAGGCTATGGGGACGGATGCCAAGCTGATCCAGCTGGGAACCGAAGATAAAACGGTCAAGCAGTTCCAGGCACCAGAAGATGGCCACAAAACTCGCAATGATGGTTAATTGATGTCGAACAATGCGACCAAGGGAAGTCTGTGGGGATGGGCTCATGGTTTGGGGGAGATTGTGCTGAACAGCAAGGTTGTGGCCATTGGTGTGCAATCAGCGA
This sequence comes from Cyanobacteriota bacterium, assembly GCA_041164125.1. Lineage (GTDB taxonomy): Bacteria > Cyanobacteriota > Cyanobacteriia > Cyanobacteriales > Microcystaceae > Synechocystis. Next base: position 1,539 of record JBEAQB010000233.1, on the reverse strand, counting down.
GAACAAGCGGACTCAGCCTGTTCTACGTCTGATCCCGTTGACCAGGGCTCCTGGCAAGAACACCCACCTTGAGAAACGCCGCCTTAATCACCAAAATGGTTGATAATTGCCTGGGCAAACTCCGAACATTTTAACGGTTCCACCCGGGGTTCCATCATCCGCGCTAAATCGTAGGTGACTTCCCCATTGGCGATCGCCGCCCCGATGCCTTTTTTAATCAAATCAGCCGCTTCCTGCCAACCCAAAAATTCCAGCATCATGACTCCAGAGAGAATCACCGAGCCGGGATTAATCCGGTCTAGGCCCGCATGTTTGGGGGCGGTGCCGTGGGTTGCCTCAAAAATAGCAGCCTGATCGCCAATATTAGCGCCTGGGCCCATACCTAGACCCCCCACTACTGCCGCCGCCGCATCGGAGAGGTAATCGCCATTGAGGTTCATGGTCGCCAAGATAGAATATTCATCCGGGCGAGTTTGAATTTGCTGGAAAATACTATCGGCAATGCGGTCATTGACCATGACCTTCTCTTTCCACTGGCTGTTACCGTGGGACTCCCAAATACTGCCTAGCACTTGTTCAACTTCTTGGCAGATCACCGCTTTTTTATCTTCCGTCAGGGCATCATAGCCGGGGTCAATCATGCGGGCATTGGCTTCAATACTGAGATCAGGATTGTTCTCCTGATTACTTAAAATCCACGACTCTCGTTCCGTCACACATTCCGCGCGGAATTCCGTCGTCGCCAACTCATAGCCCCAGTCCCGAAAGGCCCCTTCGGTGAATTTCATGATGTTGCCTTTATGCACCAGGGTCACCATCTGTTTGGCTTTGGGTAAGCGTAACGCATGGAGAATGGCCCGCCGAATCAGTCGTTGGGAACCTGTTTTGCTAATGGGTTTAATCCCAATGCCGGAATCCAAGCGGATTTGTTTTTTGCCCAGGGCTGGCGTTGCGGGAATTAATTCATCGTTGAGATAGGCAATGATTTGCTTCGCCCCTTCTGTTCCTTCGGCCCATTCAATACCGAGGTAAATATCTTCTGTGTTTTCACGATAAACAATAATGTCTAATTTTTCTGGGCTTTTGTGGGGAGAGGGGGTACCGGCATAGTAGCGACAGGGACGCACACAACTATACAGATCAAAAATTTGCCGTAGGGCCACGTTCAAAGAGCGAATGCCGCCCCCCACCGGGGTTGTTAAGGGGCCTTTAATGGCTACCCCGTATTCCTCGATCGCCGTCAGGGTGTCTTGGGGTAAATACTGATACGTTCCATAGAGATCACAGGCTTCGTCCCCGGCATAGACTTTGAACCAATGGATTTTTTTCTCACCGCCATAGGCTTTGGTGATCGCCGCATCAATGACTTTTTCCGTGGCGGGCCAAATATCAACTCCGGTACCGTCTCCGCGAATGAAGGGAATAATCGGGTCATTGGGAACCTGGGGCTTCCCGTTTTCAAAGGTGATTTTGGAGCCGGTGTTGGGCGCTTGAAGTTTGTCGTACATAGGAAATTGTCATTGAGGGAAATCGCACGCT
>JBEAQB010000232.1:0-4637 GCA_041164125.1 Cyanobacteriota bacterium | reverse complement strand
ATGAATCAGATTGCAGCGGGGTGCGGTAAACCGATTCTAGCGGGGATTTTTCTGTTTAAGTCAGCTAAAAATGCGGCCTTTATTAAACGGGTGGTGCCGGGGGTAAATATTCCCGATACCTTGATTGCTCGTCTGGCCGCCGCTGACAATCCCCTCCAAGAAGGGGTGGCGATCGCCGCGGAACAGATCAAGCAAGCCAAGGATATTTGCCAAGGAGTGCATTTAATGGCGATTAAGCGGGAAGAATTAATTCCGCAAATTCTCGACCAAGCAGGCATTAAACCCATACAACAACGGTAGGATTCTTTTTTGGGGAGATAACAATGTCCACTCCTACCCTCCGCACCATCCCCCCTGACCAGTGGCAGCAATGGATAGTTTCTGCCCGTCGCCAGGGCCAAACCGGTCAACTCCCAACCTATATTCCCCAACTGACGACCGTTGATGCCCAGGCCTTTGCCCTCCAAGTGGGCGATCGCCAAGGCCTTATTTATCAAGGGGGAGATTTAGCATTATCGTTTTCCCTAATGAGTGCGATTAAGCCTTTCGTGCTTTTATACTGTCTACATCACCAGGGGAGGGCGTGGTTAGGAAGCAAAGTTGGCGATCGCCCATCTCGTCAAGCCTATAATTCCCTTGCCCAACTGCAAGTAGATCAGGGTTTTCCCCGCAATGCCATGATCAACAGTGGCGCAATCTGCTTAGCCGATCATTTACCCGGGAAAACCGCCGCCGAACGGTGTCAGCAGGTGATGGACTGGTTAAATCAAACAGCCGGTTGTCGGCTATTCTTAGACCGGGATTTATTGACCTCCGTTCGTTCCTTACCCAATCCCCGTAACCAGGCGATCGCTGCTTTAATGGGAGAAAAAAAGACCATTCAAGCGCCAGACCTTGCCTTGGATACCTACAACCATCTTTGTTGTTTATCCGGTCATATCAACGACTTGTACCGGTTAGGAATGATCTTACAGTTTCCCTCGTTCCCCCTAAAGCCGGAAGTGAGTCGCAGTGTACAACGCACGCTAGGGCATTCCGGACTTTATGAAATGTCGGCCACTTTCTTTAGGCAAACGGGATTTAGCTGTAAATCCGGGGTTAGTGGAGTGATGTTAGCCTGTTTACCCCTTTCTCCCCCTGCCATTGTGGCCTGCTATAGTCCACCCTTAAATTCCCAAGGGCATTCCGTCGCCAGCATGGCACTATTAAAAAACATACATAATTGCATTGGCCAAGAATCACGACAAAATTAATTTACGGGTAAGTAGGTGGGAACAATTAATTTTTTCGAGGATCCACTTATAGCAAGGTCTTCAGGGTAATTTATCTTACATTTAATTAGCCCTGTCTACTTGTCTCACGGGAGATCGGGAGTTTATCGGTAAGTCCTGGCTCTCATTCCTGATGATGGATAACCCCATTCCTTTTCGTTTGCGTGCCCGTCAGACCGACAAAATCAGCCAAGGAAAAGGTTAACCGGCAATCACTGGCGCTCACCTATTTCGGTCGTTGGGCATCGGCGAGACACGTATCCTACCCGGAAAACGCTGGGTTTGGGGTCGTCCAGTTTATGTCATTGGCACTCGTCTTAACCCTAAGCAAAAATCTAGCACAACCGATGATGATTTTCTGATTATCATCACTATCCATGACCTTCAAAGGGCTTGGGCCGATTACCAGTAATTCCAATTTTAAGGTTTCATGATATAAAAAGCCTTATAACAAGAGGATTGTATAATTCTTAACAATTGAAGTGATCGCTGAAACGACTCAAAATCGTTCCAAATTTGGAATTGCTGGCCGATTACAGTCACCGCTGGGGCATTGACACCCTGTTTAGTGCTCTCAAGACTCGTGGCTTTTGTTTGGACTCTAGCCATTTCACTGATAATGAGCGTTTGTTAAAGCTACTGGCTCTAGTAGCCGTCGCTACCTGAGTCAGGGTTATGCCCCATACAATTTTTATCTTGTACTTAAATTATAATTATTTATTATGTTTTATCTTGGTTGTGCCGTGTGGGCCTATGAAGGCTGGTTTGGTAACTTTTATCCGGCTAATTTGCCCAAAAAAGAAAGCCTCAAAGCCTATGCCCAACGCCTGACGGCGATCGAGGCAAATACGACGTTTTACGCCGTTCCCAGTGAGCAAACGGTGCAAAAGTGGCAAGTCGAAACTCCCCCAGATTTTCGCTTTTGTCTGAAATTCCCCCAAACGGTGAGTCATCAAGGATCACTGTCTCCCCAGTTACCCCAAGCAAAATCCTTTCTCGATCGCCTTTTGCCCTTGGGGCCAAAATTGGGGGCGGTCTTCCTACAACTGCCCCCCAGCTATGGCCCTGAACAGTTGGATGATTTACTCGCCTTTTTTGATGCCCTGAAAGCCTACCCCCTCAAATTAGCGGTGGAAGTGCGTCATCCCCAATGGTGGCAACCTAATCGCCAAGCAACATTACACCGGGAATTGGGCGATCGCCAGATCAGCCAAGTCATCCTTGATACCCGTCCGATTTACCGTTGTGCGGATGACCCCCAACGACAGAGTAAACGCCGCAAACCCGATCTGCCGGTGACGTTTTACCAAACGGCATCGCCCCTCATTGTGCGGTTTATCAGCCATCCCCAAGGACAACAAAATGAGCCTTACCTAGCAGAATGGCAGCGATTTCTAACACCGTTATTACAGCAAAATCAAGAGATTTACTTTTTCGTCCATTGTCCAACAGAAGATTATTCTCCTTTCACCGCCCGTCGATTCTATCAACAATTACGTGCGGCTAATTTAGTCCCTCAACCGTTACCGTGGGATCAGTTACGTCCGCTTCCTCAACAACTCAGTTTGTTTTAGGGGATTGTGAAAATTCAGTATTTTAGGCTGGGGGATTTAAATGGGGACGAGCCGGTTTTGGGCGGTCATTTTCGACCTTTTCATAGGCCTCCACAATGCGCTGTACTAGGGGATGACGCACTACGTCACCTTGGTTTAAATAGCAAAAGGCAATGCCTTCAACGTGTTTTAAAATGTTCTGAGAAACCTGTAAACCAGAGACTTGATGGGTCGGTAAATCAGTTTGGGTAATGTCTCCGGTTACGATCATTTTGGAACCAAACCCTAGGCGGGTCAGCACCATTTTTAGTTGGGCCGGGGTGGTGTTTTGGGCTTCGTCCACAATCACAAAGGCGTTGGTCAAAGTGCGTCCCCGCATGTAGGCTAACGGTGCCACTTCAATTTTGCCCCGTTCCATGAGATCAGGGATTTTTTCTGGTTCAATAAATTCATAAAGGGCATCATACAACGGGCGCAAAAAGGGGTTAACTTTTTGTTGTAAGTCCCCCGGTAAAAAACCTAATTTTTCTCCGGCCTCGACGGCCGGCCGTGTTAAAATCAGCCGTTCACATTCATTGTTCAATAATGCTTGAACCGCTAAAACCGCAGCGAGAAAGGTTTTCCCAGTTCCGGCTGGTCCAATACAAAAGGTGACGTCATGGGTCTGAATGGCTTTAATATATTGCCGTTGCCGAAAAGTTTTGGCCCGAATGGTTTCCCCCCGTCGGGTTTTGGCTAGGACGGTCTTTTGTAAAGCTTGATAATCATCCTGTTTACCGGTGTCTAAAGCCTGAAAGGCAGTTGTTAAATCTGGACGGGAAATCGCTTTGGCGGTTTGCCAGTAGGGCGCAAGGGACTGCAAAACGCTCATCACCCGCTCTACAGGTTTTGTCTCCCCCATGACCATTAACTCCTGACCCCGCAAAACTAATTTGGCGCCGGTATGACGGGCTAAATATGTCAGGTTGTCTTCACCGCTGCCGGCCAAGGCGATCGCACTTTCTGGGCTGGGAAGATGCAGGGTTTCGGTGGTTTGGGTCATTGGGAAGGATCGATGGATAAGAAATAGTCAGCGGCTTGCTAGGGATGCTTCTATTCTAGGCAGATCACCGTTGAAATTTGTTAAGCCAGTCACTTCAGCATTAACTACGGTCGGAAAAGTGAAAACTTTAGGCCAGAACGGGAGGATCTTAAATGTGGAAATTTTCCTTATCAGTGGCGATCGTTCTTAGCGGTTGCAGCTTATCCCACTTCCGGGAAGCGGTGATTGATTTCCAGGTGATGGAGGTAGATACCCCTAGTAAAACCTGGCGAGTTAAGCCAGGGTCAGTCTATGACGGCGATACATTTAGGGCGATCGCCGACGTGACCGGGGAGGAGATTAAAATTCGCATGAGCTGCATTGATGCCCCGGAAATGCAACAAGTCGGGGGCGTTGAGTCACGGGACTATTTACGTCGAATGTTGCCCAATAACCAAGAAGTGATTCTGATGATTTCCAATCAGGATCGCTATGGCCGCAGTGTGGCGGAAGTCTATGTTCCTGTTCCTAATTCCCAAGAGGAAATCGCTGTTAATGGAGAAATGGTCAAGGCGGGTCATGCTCACTTTTACGAGCGTTACAAGTCTTCTTGCCCCGATAATGCGGACATGTATGACTATTGGGAGAAAGCGGCGATCGCATCTAAAGTGGGGGTTTGGTCTAATGGGAACGTTGAGCGGCCTTGGGACCGGCGAAAAAAACAATAATTAGATACTAAATATTTAAGGCTGAAGAATTCGGTCTACAATTTCACGCATTAAACCCCGTCCA
>JBEAQB010000231.1:0-2946 GCA_041164125.1 Cyanobacteriota bacterium | reverse complement strand
GCCTTGGCGAATCCACCAGTAGGAGTAGGTGCTAAAGCGATAGCCTTTGGTGGGATCAAATTTTTCAACGGCCCGCTCTAACCCCAGCGTCCCCTCTTGAATTAAGTCCAGTAGCTCTAAGCCCCGATTTTGATATTTTTTCGCCACCGATACCACCAACCGCAGGTTGGCTTTGATCATGTGATGTTTGGCTTGGATGCCCTGCCGTTGTCGCTGCTCCAATTCCGCCACCGTTAAGCCGGCCAAATTGGCCCAGGTGGCCTTGCCTTGCCGGAGGGTTTCCTGGAGAGTTTCAACACTATAATTGAGATGCTTGGCCCACTGTTGGTCGGCAGGACGACGCCCTAAGCGCGCGAATAATTGCTCGTAAACGGCGATCGCCGCTTGATAACGACGGATGGCCAGATGATCGGCGGCGGCGGCGGTCTGTAACGCTAAGAGGGATAAATAGGCTTGCACCTGTTGGGCAATGTAAACTTCTTCATCTCTTTTGAGTAGGGGAATGCGGCCGATATCCTGTAGATAGAGCCGCACCAAATCCGTGCTGGACTGGGGGCGGCGGGCAACGGGGCTAAATTCTAAATCCGACAATTCCACAGTTAATGCCATTGCATCGTCTGGCACCCCCCCGTCGAGATCTAAGGCGCTGGCGGGGAGATAATCATCAGAGTGGGGAGGTATCATGGCGGTGAGGAATAACTAAGGACGGTAATGTCGGATGAATTTAGCATTCTCCAGCCCTCAGCCTGCGCCATGATGGCAGTTTTTGCAGCGGCGACAGGCATCAAGGGGAATGACCCATCTACTATTCGCCTCCCCACTCCCACCCATGTACGTAAAACATGAAAAATCGTCTTGTTGCGCTTATCTTTGCCCTGTTTTTAGGCAGTTTTGGCATCCATAAATTTTATCTCGGCCGTGTAGTCGCCGGTATACTTTACCTGATTTTTTGCTGGACGGGCATTCCGACGATTCTGTCCTTTGTGGATATTATTCTGCTGGCGCTAATGGATAGGCACAAATTTGATCGGCTCTATAATGCCCGCCACTTACCGCCCCTCCCCCAGGAACGATTGGATGTGGCGATTATTAAAATTTGCTCCCGTCAGGCGATCGGGGCCACCTTGGGGGAGTGTATTGCGGCGACGGGGGAAGATCCCCAAAAGGTGAAAACCATGATCGACACGCTTTGCCGCCAAGGCTTTTTAACCCCGGATAATCGGGAAGGCGATTACGCGGTTGTGTACAGGTCACTGTGATTTGGCGTTATTTATACCAGCCCATTCCACTCGTCTAAGAGAAACAGACAAAGCAGGGGCGGGGGATTGAATCGTTAGCTTCCCCGTGGTAAAGGGCGTGGGGCTTGATCCGTGTCCTTGGCGATCGCCTATAATTTGCATCAGAACCATGAGGAACAGGAAAAATCCAGGGGCGATCGCCTAGCAGCCAAGTTAAGGGAGTTGGGAGTTGACCCTGATGGGGTTGCCTGACGGGCCGATGATGGCGATCACGTCTACTCACTTAAGGGTATTTGCTGGTTGACTGACAAAACATTATCCTTCATTCCCCTTCGGCAGCGCTCAGGGGGACGGCAAGTGTTGGTCAGGATCAGGTGATTGCAATACGGGTTTGAGGCTAGAATTGCAAGGCGTGGTTGCCCAGGGAGGGCGAGGTTTTCAGGCATAGGCACAGTTTTTCGATGACAATGCAGGACGCAGTGAGGGGGGGGAAAGTTTATCTTGTTGGCGCAGGATTAGGAGGAACCCAGTATCTAACCCAAGGAGCGATCGCCGTTTTACAAACAGCGGAGGTGGTAATTTACGATGCCCTGGTTGATCAAGACTTGCTCAGCCTATTACCGGCGGACTGTCAGCAGATATGGGTTGGCAAACGGGGGGGACAACCCAGTGTGAACCAAGGGGATATTAATCGCTTGTTGGTCCAGCACTGTCAAGCCGGCAAACAGGTGGTGCGCCTGAAAAGTGGTGACCCCTGGATATTTGGGCGTATTATGTCCGAACTTCAGACGTTAAGCCGAGCTAACTGCCAATTTGAAGTCATTCCCGGCCTGTCAGCGGCGATCGCCGGTGCTGGTTTGGCGGGGATTCCCTTGACGGAAAAATCAGTGAGTGCCGGCTTTTTTGTGATGAGTGGCCACCAGCCTGGGGACTGGGACTGGTCGGTACTGAGTCACCTCGAAACCCTGGTCATCCTGATGGGAGGACGTACATTACCTCAAATCATTGCCCACCTATTGCAAACGGGCAAAGATCCCCAAACGGCGATCGCCGTCATCAAAAATGCGGGCAGACCCCATCAGCAAATCTGGGTCGGAACCTTAGCTGATATGGTGGAAAAAACCCAAACCCAGTCCCTATCCCCCGCTGTGATCGTCATCGGGGCAGTGGTAAATCAACGCATCATGTCTGCAACCTCCCCTTTACCCCTGAGCGGTCAAACGATTTTAGTCACCCGGGCCGCCGACCAAGCCAGCCAGTTTACCGCACTGCTCACCCAGGCCGGGGCAACGGTCTTAGAAATGCCGGCCCTGGCCATCACCCCGCCATCGGACTGGCAACCCCTCGACCAGGCGATCGCCACCCTAGACCGGTTTGATTGGGTAATTTTTACCTCGACCAATGGGGTCAACTTTTTCTACCAACGCCTAAAGCAACAAGGTTTAGACAGTCGGGCGTTGCATGGCCTCAAAATTGCGGTGGTGGGAAAAAAGACCGCCAAGACCCTGGCCCAATTTGGTCTGCAGCCCGATGTCATTCCCCCGGATTTTATCGCCGATGCCTTGGTCGACCAGATGCCGGACTCATTACAGGGGTCACAGATTCTTTTTCCCCGGGTGGAAAGTGGTGGACGACAACAATTGGTCAAAGATCTTCAGGCCCAGCAGGCGGTTGTGGTGGAGGTGCCTGCCTATCAATCCACCTGTCC
>JBEAQB010000230.1:0-7779 GCA_041164125.1 Cyanobacteriota bacterium | reverse complement strand
CTTTAAGGCGATCGCCGTCTAACACTTCATGCTCGAGTAAATATCCAGCGGTTTGTTCCAATAACTCACGATTAGCGCTCAGTAGTTGCAAGGCCATCTGGTGGGCCCCGGTCATTAACGTTTGGACTTCTTGGTCGATCCAGGCCGCCATTTGGGGACTGACCGCTCGGCGGGGACTGCCCCAGTTATCTAAAAACTGTTGTTGTCGCTTTTCGAAGGCGACGGGGCCTAGGCGATCGCTCATGCCGTAAAGGGTAACAAAGCGTTCTGCAATTTCCGTTGCTTTTTGAATATCGTCACTGGCGCCGGTGGAGACTTTGCCAAAGATCAATTCTTCGGCGGCCCGCCCCCCCAAGAGGGTGACAATACGTCCCCGCAGTTCATCTTCGATCATCAAAAAGCGGTCCTCCTCCGGTAGTTGCAAGGTATAACCCAATGCCCCTACCCCTCGGGGCACAATGGAAATTTTCTCTACTATGCCGGCCCCAGGCATGAGGGCACCGAGCAAAGCATGGCCAACTTCGTGATAGGCAACAGTTGTCTTTTCCAGTTCTGACAAGACACGGGATTTTTTTTCTAAGCCTGTCAAAACCCGTTCGATCGCCTCGGCAAAATCGGCTTGGGTAACGGTGACATGGTTTTGGCGAGCGGATAAGAGGGCGGCTTCGTTGATTAGATTAGCCAGGTCGGCCCCGGCAAATCCGGAGGTACGGGCGGCTAATTTGCTCAAATCCACATCGGGGGCAAGTTTAACCTGGCGGACATGGACGCGCAAAATGGCTTCGCGGCCACTTTTATCCGGGCGGTCCACCACCACTTGGCGATCAAAACGACCGGGGCGTAATAGGGCCGGATCCAAGACTTCCGGTCGGTTAGTGGCGGCCAATAAAATCACCCCCGTATTGGCCTCAAAGCCATCCATTTCCGCTAGCAATTGGTTCAAGGTCTGTTCCCGCTCATCGTTACTGCCCATCAACAGGCCGTTACTCGCCCGGGATTTTCCCAACGCATCCAACTCATCGATAAACACAATACAGGGCGCTTGTTGCTTGGCTTGGACAAATAAATCCCGTACCCGGGACGCGCCCACCCCAACAAACATTTCGATAAACTCCGACCCGGAAATACTAAAAAAGGGTACTCCCGCCTCCCCGGCGATCGCCTTAGCCAATAAGGTCTTGCCCGTTCCCGGTGGCCCCACCAGCAATACCCCCTTGGGAATTTTGGCGCCAAGCTGAATATATTTACTGGCGTTATTGAGAAAATCGACAATTTCTTCGAGTTCCAAGCGCGCTTCATCAATGCCCGCCACATCGGCAAAAGTAATCCCCGTATTGCCTTCCACATAAATGCGTGCCTTGCTCTTGCCCACATTAAACGCATTGGGCCCCGCCCCGCTCGACCGTTGCAACACCCAGAGCCAAATAGCCATGAAAATTAACGGTGGTATGATCCAGCCCCACACTGTCCCCTCTTGACTTGGCAAGGCAGAAAAGGTCACCTGATGGGTTTGGAGTAATTGGGTCAGTTGGGTATCCTGGGGAACCGCGATGGTTACCCGTTCTCGAGAAGGCGTGTCCTGCCCTTCTGGGGAAGATAACTGCGCTGCTTTGGCGTTGGGTTTGAGGGTATATTCGAGGCGATCGCCGTTGATTTTGACCGCCGCTACCTGATCCGTTGCCACCTGTTGTAAAAACTCACTGTAGGGAACCGGGGGAGAGTCACTGCTGCGAAAGACAAAAAAGTTAAGGAACAGCAGCCAAAGCAACAGAATAATCAAATTCCGTCCCCAACCACGATTGTTGGCTGTGTGCTTGTTGGAATCCTTAGAATCGTCAGCCATATTCACAAAATGGTGCTTTACAACAAAAAAAGTGTGATTGATCTCTGATCGCCGGCTAAGTGCCGTCGTAGCCCTAAGCCTTCGTCAGACGGGCAACCCGTTGCAACCCCTCAATAACCGCTTGGTCACTGACTTGGCGGAAATCCTCGTACCAGTAGCCGATCGCCTGCAGATTCTCCGGTTGGTGCGGGCAAATAATCCGATCCACCGCTGCTGCTAAAAATTGCACCGTATCGGGGGCCGCCACCGGCACTGCCACCCATAATTGCCGTGGGTTTTGTGCTTGCACACAGGCGATCGCCGCTTCCATGGTGGCTCCCGTGGCGATGCCATCGTCTACCAACAGCGCCACATAGTGACTCAACGGTTGGGGCAGGGGCGGGGGGTTATAGCGGTGCAGCCGTCGGGTTAATTCAGCCTGCTCAGCGGCAATGACCGCGTCTTGTTGCTGGGGCGTTAACCGTAACTGGCGCACCAGGCCGGGATGCACCACCTTAATGTCTGGCGCAGCGATCGCCCCAAAAGCCAATTCGGGTTGATTGGGCACGCCCAATTTCCGCACTAAACACAAGGTTAATAACCAGCCCAGCCCTAGGGCGATCGGGGCGGCTACTTCAATCCCTCCCCTGGGTAATGCCATCACCACCCCGGGCGGAATATGATCAAATTCGGCTTGCAAGGCTTGGCTGACTAAAGGGGTTAACGCGTGTCCCGCTGCGGTGCGATTGATTAATCTGTTCATGCGCCTGTCCTCCCCGCTGTAACGAAGACGACCCAAATGGCAGGGAGCTTTCCTAAACGCTGCTATTTAGCCCGCCCTACTTCTAGGATAACAATCCCCAAGGATCTAGGGGAGATCTCAGGACAGGACAAAAACTTGCAAAGCGAGTAGGGAAAGGGTTTGACAGGAGTTAGAACACAACCAACCCCTCATGGATCAGTAGAAAGCCGTTCTTGGGGGGAGGAAGCCTCTGCCGTCATCTTTGCTTCGGTGTGGGTAGTTCACAAAATGATGGTGCCTTCTTCTTCTTCATCACCGCCGTCCCAATCCAATGCCTCACCGTCCTCCCCATTGTGATTATCGACAGCATCGTCATTGGTATGGCCAATGCTACCATTTATCGTTGCCAAATCAATTTGCTGACGATAGTAATCGACACTTTTGACCTGAACATCGACCTCATCCCCTAAGCGATAGGAAATGCGATTTTTACGTCCAACCAGGGCACATTGACGTCCCCGGAATTCGTACCAGTCATCCTTGAGGGAACTAACATGCACCAGCCCCTCTGCTAGGGCGTCAAAAATTTGCACAAAGAACCCATAGGATTGCACACCGGTGATCAAACCCCGGAAAACTTGACCGGTGCGGGCTTTCATTTTTTCAGCTTTTTTTAACCCCTGTAGATCCTTTTCGGCATCATCCGCCACTTGTCCACGATCATTGAGCCGTAATACCAACTGATGCAAATCCCCTTCAATCGCATCATGGAGATTCGGCGGCAACACATTCCAGTTAATTTCTCCCCGACAGGTATGGTCCCTCAAATTGACCCCTGTCTTCATTTGTTTCGTCCGGCGATCGCGTCCGTCACTCAGCACTAATTTGAGTAACCGTTGAATCATCAAATCCCCGTAGCGTTGGGCAGGGGCAATGCAATGGGTATAGCCGGATTGATAGGCCAAGCCGAAATGGGGAGTGGGGTGGCTAAAATACTTTGATTTTTTGAGGGTTTGGGCGAGCAAGTGATTGAGGACCGCTTTTGAAGAAAGGGATTGAAAAGCTTGACTGAGACGATGGTAGTCCTGAGAAGAAACATCGGCTTCCATATCTATCGGAATCCCGAGGGCTAAATTTTCTGACAGTTTCAAAATATCCGTCAGATCTTCCCAATCAGGCGGGGTTTGACCACAATACAGACCGGGTAGACCAAGGGCTTGCAATTGCTGGGCGACCTGGTACTGTAGCACGACCATGATTTCTGCCAACAGAGCCCGGACGGGAAGGTGTTCTTGGACTAAGATGGCACCGAGTCGTCCTTCATCCAGCAGGGGGGGAGTGTGTTCCGCCTGTAGGTTAAAGCTCCCCCGCTGGAGCCGTTGGGATTTAATCAGGGGACAGAGATGGAAAAATAATTGTTGTAGGGTGTTGCTATAGGGGTGCAAGTCTTGGGGGAGAGAGTCAGGATCGGCCAAAAAGTGCTGGACCTCTGAGAAGGAGAGTTGACGATCCACATTAACTACACTGCTGTGATATTCAAAACCGATGACGTCTCCTTGGTCATCCACTGTTAAAAAGAACGACAACGCTAAACGATCTTCCGCAGGTGTCAGGGAACAACGTCCCATGAGGGTCTCGGGAAAGAGGGGGCAAGTTTGATCCTCTAAATAGATAGCAACCCCCCGTTTGCGGGCAGTTTGGTCGAGCAGACTGTCTTCCGCAATATAGTGGGCAATATCGGTAATGTGAATGCCGATGCGCCAATGGTTTTGGCCCGTTTCCAAGCTGACGGCCACTTCCTGCCAAACCAGGCCATCCCCTTGGCCATCATCACGAAAGGTTAAGAGGGGTAATTGGCGGTAATCTTGACGGTTTTTTAGATCTTCTGGTTCGATCGCCGTCGGGAGTGCCTGCACCGCTTCAATCACTGCATTGGGCCAACCTAGGGGTAAATCATGTTTACAGCAAACAATATCGGTATCTGCCGCCGCTTCCGCATCGCTGCCTAGGATTTTGGTGACCTCTCCCACGGGGGGATGTTGGGCAATGGGATAACGCAAGACGGAAACGTGCACTAAATGATCCACCGCTTCCTGTAAATTCTGGGCATCGGGTTGCAATTCCAACTCAAATAACAGGCGATCATCGAGGGGAACGGCCCGAAATTGCTGATTGACTTTTTTAACCTGGGCTAGCAAAGAGGGATTGGCACGGTCAAGGATGAGATGCACGGTTCCCTCTGGGGATTTACGCCGAGTGCCATCTTTAATCACTTTTACCAAAACCCGATCGCCATTCCAGGCATTACTGAGATTGCCTTCGCGGATGTAAATATCGGCGGCGTCTTCATCATCTTGGATAGCAAAGCAAAAGCCTTTACTCGAACAGCGCAATTTGGCTTCGAGCACGTCTTCTTGAACCGGGCGTTTATATTTTCCCCGTTCTTTGACTAAAATCCCTAACCGTTCTAGCGCATCCAAAACAATATGTAGGGCTTCACGAGTTTCAGGACGATCACAACCTAATTTTTTTTCGAGAAATTTTCCCGCAACTAACTTATCATCAACAAAATAAGACAGAAGTGTGGCGATTGAATAGTCCATGAAACTGAATCCTAAGGTGAGTCTGTAACGTGAGGGGAAAGATTACAAGTCCTAAAACCTAACTTGATCTTGGGTTATACACCAGACTCAGAACAGGTGATTAATCCAGGGAGAGCGACCGCGACCAGCCAGTCTGCAATCGGTTAAGCTGCCTTTGACCCAACGGGTGGTCATTAATGACGGTTCACGAATTCCAAGCTAAGGCCGATCACAGTGATTTAGGCAAAATCAATCATAACGGCACCATCTTCAAAGCAATGATGCCAGGCTGCCCCTTGCGCATGGATCAATCCAGGGAAATTAAGCAGAGGGGGAAGCGGGTGCAATTACCATTGACGCTGGGGATCAAATCAGGTTTGGGTGACTTGTAATGGCTTCCCAATTGTATCAAATGAGGGACTATCCTTGGCGACGAGGATTGAGCAAATCGCTTACCCCTTCGCCAATGAAAGATAATCCGACCACTAGGGTGGTTAAGGCCAAGCCGGGAAACAAGGTCGTCCACCAAATCCCGATGGATAGATCCGCTAGGGCCTCCTTGAGATCATGACCCCATTCGGGGACTTCAGCGGGCAGTCCTAACCCGAGAAAGCCTAGTCCACCCAAAATTAAAATGGCGTCGGCGGCGTTGAGGCTAAACAACACAGGGACGCTTTGCACCACATTCCCCAGCAGGTAACGGGCAAGGATATGGCGGGGACTGGCCCCCAGAGCCCTAGCCGCTTCAATAAATAATTCTGTTTTAACACTGACGGTTTGATTGCGTACCAGGCGATAGTACTGAGGAATGTAGGCTATGCTAATGGCGATCGCCACAGTGACAATGCCGCGGCCGAGGATAAAGGCCAGGGTAATGGATAACAATAGTCCCGGCAGGGTGTAGAGGGTATCCATCAAAAACAACAATACTCGATCGACTCTTCCTCCCAGATAACCACTCACCATCCCCAGGGAAACCCCGATCGCCACGGATAACAGGGTTGCCAGAAAGACGACGGCTTGGGCGGCTTGGGTGCCATATAAGGTGCGGCTTAAAACGTCATACCCTCGAATATTGGTGCCAAACCCGTGGGACAGACTGGGGGGATCTAAGGGTGTATTGCTCAGTAATTCCGTGGGATCAGCCAATAGCCCCATCTGGGTCAATAGCGGCGCCAAGAGGGCGATCGCCAGGAAAAACAAGACTATCCCAATCCCTAAACCCATTAGCCGTCGGGAGAGGGAGCGGGAGAAAAACGCCAGCGGCGATCGGCGAATAGGGGCAACGGGGGGCATCGGTCGGTAACCAGGCGGGGAGGACAATTGCAGTCTGCGCGGGCCGAAAAAGACAGTCAGGAAATTATTGAGGTGAGGGGTCTGAGTCCGTCATGATGCGTAACCGCACGGTATTTTCCCCCCCTTCATCCAAGGGCACTTCGATGACGGCCTGGGTCAACTGCTCAATCACTGTCAATAGAGAACGTAGATTCGGGGTACTGGCGCCTGTATCCACATAGAGGCGGTCCGACAAGGTTCCCAGACGTTTCCAGGTGGTAAACAGTTTGGCCGCTGACTGCTCGAGTTGGGTGGCCTGTTTGAGTAAATCGGCGGCCGTGTTCAAGCAATCCAACCGCAAGGCCTCCTCTAACGCCAATTCTAAATCTAAGGGAAACGCTTTCAGGGTTTGTACCTTCGCCGCTGATTCCAAATACTTGGATAAATTCCGGGCCGAGGTGGTTAGATACTTGACCGTGTCCACATCCGGAGTGGCGATCGCCTCTTTTTGTAAGGCCTCTAGGTGGACATCCGGTACTTTTTCCAACTCTTTGACCAAGGGAGCCAGGTGGCGAGGGGGTAAACTCCCATCGGTGGCTTTGGCCTTGAGCACGTCTGGCAATAACTCCGAACTCATCGCCGTCCATTCATCGGCTAATTGTTTGACCTCCCGACGGGTAATGCGATCGCCGTTGTGGGCCGCATCACTGATCAACTTTTGTACTTCTGGCTCCGACTTCGCTGTTTCTACAAAGGCCCGTTTGCTGAAATTATTGATTGAGTCGGGATCTAACTGGCCATCGGCAATTAAGGTATCGGCACTATTGGCCAACTGAATTAACGCATAGGCCTGGGTCTTGGAAATTTCCCGTTGCTTCAGCCAATTCATAAAGCCCGTACCGCGTCCATCGCCCCCTTTTTTCTCCCGGTCCCGAATCGCCCGCAAAATGCGACCCCGCCAAATTTCCGTCTGGAGGTCAAACCGCTCGCACAATTGCCAAAAGTTATCTAATTGTTGCTGAAACTCATGCTCTTGGATTGCCTCATCATCGGGGTCAGGTAAGTCGAAATTGAGATCTGCGGGAATTTCCAAGGCTGCTGTAATGGCTTCGGGGGTAGGCGTAAGCTCAACCATAGTCACTGGGTTAGGGGGTAAGTTCTGCTATTGGTCGCAGAGTCGACAAGCCTAATGAGAAAAATGGGCTGAGGGAGAATGGAGGGATGCTATTATACCTCGCCCTTCTCCCTTAACGCGGTGACGGGGGTCGCCAACGTTGAATCACAAGGCCATACTTGGGGGCAAACAACAGGGCTGCCACGAAAATTACCGTCAACAGCACCACAATACTGCCCCCCGT
>JBEAQB010000229.1:0-3515 GCA_041164125.1 Cyanobacteriota bacterium | reverse complement strand
GTCGTTTCCCCACCCTGCCAGCGGCGAATTTCCCCAACACGGAACGGCTTTACAATAAGCTGACCAAACAGGATAAGGAGCTAGTGGTACCTAGTTTTACCCCGGTGGTAAAGGTTGGGGGCTAAGCCTCAGGTCCGACTCTTAAAACTCGATTACGGTGAAACCTAGCTGGTCATGGTTGCTGGCTAGGTTTTTTGTGGGTTGATCCCATTCATAATTGCGATCGCCGTGATTCACCTTCCCGCTATTTGATCGTAGAGGGCTTCGGCAATGCGTCGGGCCGCCCCCGCGTCCCCTAACCGATCTCGACCATTGCGGCCGATCGCCGTTAAGCGGTCTTGATTCCGTAATAGTTGCTGAAAGGTTATGCCCACCTGCGTCGGGTGATCCACGAGAATGACCGACTCCCCCAATAACCAGGTTTGGCGGCGGGCAAAGTAGGGATTAAATTGCGGCCCGCTACCCGGAATACTGACCACCGGTTTCCCTAAGCCCACAAATTGTTCTGTGGCAGTTCCGGCCATAGCGATCGCCCCTTGGGCCTGCTGTACATAGTCCGTAAAGGCCGCCTGGCTCAGGGTTAGGCGAGCCTGCTGCTGGCACCAATGCGAGGCCGGATCCGTCTCCCCAGTCTCCAGCGGTTGCCAATGATAGTGAGAGAGACCGTGCAAAAATGGTTCAAGGGCTAGACTAGGGGCGATCGCCGCGAGAAATTTGATGGGGCGATCAGGAAACTGATCTATCACACTGGTTAAACTGGCCAAAATAATTTGCCAATTCCGTTCCGCCTCTGGCGACCGTGATCCGGGTAAAAGCAATAGCGTTAGTGATTGACCGGGTTGTAGCGGCCCTGGCGTATAGTGGCTATCTCCCAAACCATCCATCATCGGGTTGCCCAAATCCTGACTGGAGATGCCTTGATTTAACAAAATTTCATGGGTCAGGCGATCGCGAGGAAACACGGCCCGGCAACGGGGGCGGGTCATCAACCACCGTTCCCAAGGATAATAGGCCGAACCGAGCCAACGCTCCCAGGGGGCCGTCGTTCCTAACCATTCCCCAGACGGCTGGCGCAGATAGTACTCCGATTTCGCCGTTCCCACAAAGCCGTAGTCGGCGCCACTCAACCAGGCTAATACTAAGGGCAAAATATCCCCCACAGCTAAAAGAGTGCCGCCCTGGGTTGCCCACTGCCGTAAACTCCTTAGTTGCGCTTGGGTTAACCCCCACAGGCCTCCCTGTACATCCCGCCATAATTCCCGGGCATCCATGTTGTTAAAGCCGCCGGAGGGCATGGCTTTGACTGGGCCTACCAAGGGAATCCTTTGTTTCTGAAAACTATGCCCCTCCCCCACTAAGGGCAACGCCGCCAAGGTTTCCGGGGCAGGTGCTTGCACCAACTCGCTCCAGGCTTGGCCAATTTTGAGGGCGATGGTATCTTCCCCATGGCCGTTGCTAAGCAGTAAAAGTTTGTGGGTTACAGGCATGGCAAGCAGATCGTCGTCAAGGAAATCAACTCAGCCCTTAGGAGAGTGCGGTCTCGCCTCGACGATATAATTCCCGGGCATACTCTGTCCACGCCCCCTGACCCCAGTAACGAAAACAACTCGTTTCTACCAAGAGGACATACAGTAATGCGGCTTGGTAATCCGGGCGTTGGGTAACGCTGGCATCGGCGGCCACCAACGGAGCGTATTTTTGGTGGAACTTCGCACTGAGTTGATTCATGGGTTCGAGTACATTTTCATAGCCCTGCACCCAACTGAGATTATTGGTCCAGGACGCACCGTCCATGTGGAATTGATCATCGCTAGCTTTTAAGGCGGCGATCGCCGTTTCCACCTGGGCCGTCGTGGTCTGGTTAGGATCAACCCGCTGCCAGATTTTATGTTGTTGTACCGCTTGAATGACCGGGAAATCCTGTTCAGTGAGTCCCGCTGCCGCTAGCAATTCTAAATATTCCGTGCCGTTGATGGCCACTGTTCCCGTTGTGCCACCATTCTCAGCCATTTTATGAATGGCCTGGTCATAGGCCGGCGGAAACTCATTCATCATCACGCCGCCATTTTCCCCATCAGCAATTTGGGTCACACAGGCTGGGACTTGCTGACCGCCTAAGGTTTGTTTTCCAAGCCCCAGGGCTTCGTAATAGGGTTGCATTTGAGCCACCAATTTTGTGTCCGACCCTTGGGTTTTAATTAATGCGGTAATACTGATTGTTTCTCCCTGGGAATTGCGGGCTGTTAACTGGTTGGGACTATATTTTTGCGCCTGGGATAAACCGGAACCGTCTAAATTTTCAACAGAATGTTCTTGCACCATCAGCCAACGATAACCACAGTCCTTAAGAGCTTTAATGTATTCGTAAAGGGTGTCAGGGTGGTTGGGGAGGTGCATTTCTGGCGGCGAAAAACCTTTGACCCGTTTTAACGCTTCAGGACCAAAAATTGCCGCGAAATGATGTTGCCAGGCAAGAATTTGTAGTTTTAAATCGGGAATTGGGGTAGAAGGCACAACGGCATGACTCCAGAACGTTCCCAACCATTCCACATAGGGCTGATAACGGCGATCACAGGTTATCCGTTTTAAGTCATCTAAAATATCCTGGCGATCCATCTGTTGAAACCCCCAGAGCAAATTACCTGAGTAGTCCAACATAATGCGAGGATTGCAACCCGCCTCTACCAATTGAGGAATAATATGTCCCATGCGACGATAGCACCAGGCAAAGGGATCGGCGTTGTGGTTATCTCCTTCCCCCTGGTGATCATACATGTACTGTAAATGGGAGATCAGTTCGCCGAACCTTCCAGCGGGAATGGTGGGTTGATGCATGTGAAGCGCACAGGCACAGGCAGACTGCAAATGGTTGAGGTTAAGGTTGGTATTGTCTAGAAAAACAGAGATTTGTTCGTTAGCGAGGCTGAGTATCTCTGTCTCTTGACCGGCGATGGGGGGCAAGCTAAGGGCAATCCGTTCAGCGGTGGATACCATAGGGTTAATCTTCCTACCAGAATGGTTGAGGCGCGCAGGGAGAGGTATTGATGAAAATCAATTGCTATCCCTGTCAATCTTACCATTGCAGCGATGGCCTGCCGGGCTGTTCATCCTGTCACAAAAAATCACCCAAAAGCTGAGTCGAAGTATCTCATCACTCACCTATCGTTGGAGTGTGGGGCTTCTCGCTCGCAATAGCTAAAGCCTAGCCCTTTAGAGCTACTTTTATCCGTGTCTTTCTGTGATAAGACGAAAAGATGTTAGTCAAAAATCGAATAATTACCACAAACAACGGATACGGAGGTTATGCCATCAAGTGTGGGCTTTCCCTGTCTGAAATTTTAAGGGACTACATTAAAGGTTAAAGGTCTAATTCGCAAGTACGTTGAGGAGTTCGGCAGGGCAAACGCATACTAAATCGGCCTCAACGAAGCAATCAGGCTTTCAGCCATTGGCAGCCGTCAAAATAACTCTATGATTCTCAATAGGCTGGTTTTTCAGGCTCATTATTGAGAAAA